>CALJDF010000157.1 GCA_938023835.1 uncultured Alphaproteobacteria bacterium | reverse complement strand
GACGCCGAACGGCTGGTCCGCGCCAAGAGCTATCCCTACGACGTGCCGAAATCGAGCTACATCTTGTTTCAGGGCGCGCCGGTGCCGTTGAAGCGCATGAACCCGCCCGACGATACGGCCGAGCGCATTCCGGTCCTGGCCTATGGCTCGAACGCCTCGCCCCAGCAGTTGGTGAACAAGTATCCCGACCTCGGCGAGGAAGAAGGGATTCCCGTCTTGAAGACCGCGTTGACCGGGTTCGATGTCGTGTACTCGGCGCGCTTTTCCAGCTACGGCGCGATCCCCGCGATGCTGGCGCCCTCGCCCGGCACCCGGTTGACGACGTTCGTCACCTGGCTGACCGAGGACCAACTCGAGGTCATGCACGATACGGAGCTCGGGCCCGCACGCGACGGCTCGGCCTATACCTTCGGCAAACTCACCGGCATCTTGGCGATGATCGATGCGATCGGGATTCGCGAAGAGGTCTTCATGTATCAAAGCGCCGCACCCGCCATGGGGCATGACGGCGCGTTGGTCGGTTACGACGAGATCGAAGCCCGCGAACGCACCTTTCAGACCTATGGGCATGAACGCGTGTTGCAGGCCGCCCATGAGGGCATTGCACCCGACATGACGCTGGAAGCGTTTCTGCTCGAAGCCGCGACCAACCCCGAGGCCCGCGCGGCCTATACCGCGCGGCTTCATAAGAACGGGGTGAAAGTGAAGCTCAAGGGCTATAAGCAGTTGTTGCCGACGCTGCAGTAGCGCGGCCTATCCTTCGTCCTTCGGGGCGGCGCCGTTGGCGCCTCCTCAGGATGACGCGGCTTTTTTTCGTCCTTCGGGACGGCGCCGTTGGCGCCTCCTCAGGATGAGCGGAGCTAAGTGTTGGGTTAGGCCAACACGCTGCCGACGATGATCGCCAGGAACACCAACGCGCCGGTGCGGTGGTTGCTGCGGAACTTGGTGAGGCAGTCGGCGGGGCTCTCGATGTTGAGGGCGCGGGCTTGCCAGGCGAGGTGGGCGGCGGCGAGGGCCAGCAAGACATAGAACAGCCAGTGTAGGCCCACGATGGTGCCGGCGGCGGCGATCAGGATCACTGTGGCGGCGTAGGTCGCGTAAAGGAATGGGCGGGTCTTGGCGGCGAGCCAGCGGGCGCTGGATTTGACGCCGACGAGGGCGTCGTCTTCGGTGTCTTGGTGGGCGTAGATCGTGTCGTAGCCGAGCGTCCAGAAGATGCCGCCGACATACAGCAACAACGGGGCGGCGGAGAGGCCGCCGGTGACGGCGGCCCAACCCAACAGCGCGCCGTAGTTAAAGGCGAGGCCGAGCCACAATTGGGGCCACCACGTAATGCGCTTCATGAAGGGGTAGGCCGCGATCAGGGCGAGGGAGGCGACGCCGAGCCAAATCGCGAACGTGTTGAACGTGATCAAGACCGCAAAGCCGATGAGGGCTTGGAGGATCAGCCAGGCCGCGGCGGCGCGCACGCTGACCGCACCGGATGGAATGGGGCGGCCGCGGGTGCGTTCGACTTGCGCATCGATGTCGCGGTCGACGATGTCGTTATAGGTGCAGCCGGCACCGCGCATGGCGAGCGCGCCGATGCCGAACAGTGCCAACAAGAACTGATCGGGCAGGCCGAACCAGGGGCGGGTGTCGGGCGCGCCGGCGGTCAGTGCACTGGCCAACGCGATCGGCCACCAACCGGGCCACACCAGGAGCCAGGTGCCGATGGGGCGGTCGAGGCGCGACAGGCGCAGGTAGGGGCGCAAGCGGGCCGGGCTGCGGTCGACCCAGTGGCCGCGCACTGAATCGGGAAGGGCGGTGTCGTCGGGCGAAGTCATTGCTATGGTTCTAGCATGGCTTCTTCGCACACCGCGCCGTCGATCCGGCTTTATGTCCCGCATGATTTGAGTGCGGCGGCGGTCGTCCCGTTGGACGAAAAACAGGCGCACTACCTCAAGAACGTGATGCGGTTGGGGCCGGGAGACGCCCTGCTGGTGTTCAACGGCCGCGATGGGGAGTGGCGCGCCACGGTCGATGCGCTGGGGCGGCGCGACGGGGCGCTGCAGGTCGGCGACCTCGCGCGGGCGCATATCGACGAGCCCGATCTGTGGCTGGTGTTCACGCCGATTAAAAAGGCGCGGCTCGATGTGTTGATCGAAAAGGCGGCCGAGTTAGGCGCGGCGCGGCTGATCCCGGTGTTGAGTGCGCACACCAGCGTCCGTGACATCAACGAAAGCCGGGCGCAGGCCCTGGTCATCGAGGCAGCCGAGCAATGCGGGCGGATGACGGTGCCCGAGGTCGTGCCCATCGCACCGTTGTCGGCGGTACTCGACGCCTTGCCCGAGGATCGGCGTTTGTTGTTTTGCGATGAATCCGGCGCCGGCACGCCGGTCGCAACGGCCCTGGCTAGCGAAGCGCCGGGGCCGTGGGCGGTCTTGATCGGTCCCGAGGGCGGTTTCTCGCCGGACGAGCGCGCGATGATTGCGGCCAAGCCGTTTGCGGTGCCGGTCGCCTTGGGCCCGCGCGTATTGCGCGCCGATACCTCGGCGATTGCCGCGTTGACGATGGTGCAGGCCCATCTCGGAGACTGGCGCTAGACGCATGGCTGGGTTGCGCGACGCGCTTGCGCTCTTTGCATTCCGTATTGAGGGCGGCAATACTGCGGGCCAACAATCGATACCGACCTCGGATGATCATCGATGACCGCGTGCGACGCGCCCCGCCGGGTGGCCGACTAACTATGTCAGCGCCACCGGCAGACGACCCCGGGATTCCGGTCGAGAACAAGCAGCAGCTTGTCGACTTTATCGAGTCGGGCTGCAAGCCGCCCGAGGCTTGGCGCATCGGCACCGAGCACGAGAAATTCGCCTTTGATCTCAAGACGCTGCGGCCGCTGCCCTATGACGGCACCCCAGGCATTCGCGCGCTGCTGGACGGGCTGACCCGGTTCGGCTGGGAGCCGCACCTCGAGGACGGCAATCCCATCGCCCTGACGATGGACGGGCAGAGCATTACGCTGGAGCCGGGCGGGCAGTTCGAGCTTTCGGGCGCACCGCTGGAAGATATCCATCAGACCTGTGTCGAGGTGAACACCCACCTCAAACAGGTCAAAGAGATCGGTGCCGAGATAGGGTCCGGGATGCTGGGCTTGGGCTTCAATCCCAAGTGGCGGCGCGAAGATGTCCACGTCATGCCCAAGGGGCGCTACGGCATCATGATGGCCTACATGCCGACCAAGGGCTCGATGGGTCTCGACATGATGTTTCGCACCTGCACGGTGCAGGTGAACCTCGATTTCCAATCCGAAGCCGACATGGTGAAGAAGTTTCGTGTCGGCCTGGCGTTGCAGCCGGTGGCGACGGCGTTGTTCGCCAATTCACCGTTCACCGAAGGCAAGCCGAATGGGTTCTTGTCGCTACGCAGTCATGTGTGGACGGACACCGATCCCGATCGCTGCGGCATTTTGCCGTTCGTGTTCGAGGACGGCATGAGCTTCGAGCGCTACGCCGAGCATGTGCTCGATGTGCCGATGTACTTCATCTATCGCAACGGCACCTACCTCAATGCCTCGGGCCAGAGCTTTCGCGATTTCCTTGACGGCAAGTTGCCGGCGTTGCCGGGCGAGAAGCCGACCTTGCGCGACTGGGAAGACCATATGACGACGCTGTTCCCCGAATTGCGCATGAAGCGGTTCTTGTAATTCCGCGGCGCCGATAGCGGGCCGTGGGGCCGCATTTGCGCGTTGCCGGCGTTATGGGTCGGGTTGACCTATTCGCAAAGCGCGCTCGATGCCGCGTGGGATTTGGTTAAAGACTTCACGTTGGAAGAACACAATTACCTGCGCACCGAAGTGCCGAAGACGGCGCTGAAGACGCCGTTCCGCACCGGTACGGTGGGTGATCTTGCGGGGCGTGTGCTTGAGATTGCCCGTGCGGGGCTGCACGACCGGGCGCGGCTCGACGGCGCCGGCACCGACGAAGCCGGGTTCCTTGATCCGCTTGACGAGATCCAACGAAGCGGCAATGCGCCCGCCGAAGATTTGCTGGCACGCTATGCCGGGGCGTGGGGCGGCAGCGTCGACCCGGTGTACGAAGAAGAAGCCTACTAACGCGCTACTCGGCGGCGCTGCTGCGCTGCCAATAATCGGGACCCGCGTTGGGCGGGACGCGCGGCACGTTTGCTTCGTCGCGAAACGATTCGATGATGTGCGTGGCCAAGGCTTCGACCGCGGCCGAGCGTTCGCGCGGGGTGCGCTCCAACGTAAGCACGAGGTCGGGTAGCGGCGGGAAGCCGTCTTCT
>CALJDF010000156.1 GCA_938023835.1 uncultured Alphaproteobacteria bacterium | reverse complement strand
TGGCGTGAAGACATTGTTCATCGAGCCGGGCAGTCCATGGGAGAACGGCTACAACGAGAGCTTCAACGGAAAACTCAGGGACGAGATGCTTAACGGCGAAATCTTCTACACCCTGGCCGAAGCCAGGATCATGATCGAACGCTGGCGCCGGCACTACAACACCGTCAGGCCGCACTCATCACTCGGCTACAAGCCGCCCGCACCGGTCACGATCTTGCCGACGATGGCCGAATCGCCTTACCCTCAAACCGTCCGGGCTCTCTCATAGAAACTGGACCACTGATCAGGGGCAGGCCAACCCTCTGAAACTCCAGCGGTTTCTCTTTGAACCCGCCCGGAGGGTAGCCATGGGGTTGACCACTCGAAGCCACTTTCTGTTCCGGAAACGTGGTGTCTTCTACTTCACCAGACGTGTCTCTAAGGACCTTAGGGCGCACTACACCATTCGGAGGATCGTCCTTTCGCTTCGTACTCGGTCGCGCCGCACCGTCTTGGCGCGATCTGCGTCCTTAGCCGCAAAGCTAGAAGAGGACTGGCTAGCCCTCCGCTGGAGGACAAGGGGCGACTCGTTGCGGCGCTTCCTTCGAGACGACAGGTCCGCCGCTTCAGGCTTCGAGTCGTCCGCGCCTCTGATAACCGAGGCGAGGGACCTGTATCTCAGGGTCAAGGGCGGCGGGAAGCCTGCAACGTTCGCTCAGGCGGCAGCCAGGAGCGTTCGCTACCTAACCGAGGTCTGCTCGGACAAGCCAATCGATACCTATAGCCGACAAGAGGTGAACACCTTCCGTGATGCGCTGTTTGAGCGAGGACTTTTTGAACTGATCTGGGCGGCGCTCACGTGAAGGGGAGGGTAAACAAGTCCCTCAGCAAGCAATTGCGGCGTACTAAGCGGCTTCCTGATCTTCCTGCTCGAGTTCGGCTTTTAGCGCGGCAAGGCGGGCCCGATACGTCGTCACGGCGGCCTCTTTGACATGGCCAAAACCGCGTACCTCGTCGGGCAGGTTGGCGATGGCGACCGCTGTGTCATGATTCCTTGCCGAGAGCTGTGCGCTCAGTTCCTGCACCAACACCTGGTATTCTTCGATCAATGCGCGTTCCATGCGGCGCTCGTCGGTGCGGCCAAACGGATCGAACGGCGTGCCGCGCAGAAATTTCAACTTTGCCAGCACGCCGAACACGCCATCCATCCACGGACCTAACGCCCGCTTGGTCGGCTTGCCGCGGGTCAAGATCGGCGGCGCGAGGTGGAAATGGAGTCGGGTGTCCCCGGTAAAGCCGGCGTTGAGGGCGTCCCGGAATGCGCTGGCGCGGTGTAGGCGGGCGACCTCGTACTCATCTTTGTAGGCCATCAGTTTGAACGCGTTGCGCGCGACCGCGCTGGCGAATGCCTCGCTGTTGGGCTGCAGCGCCATTTCGGCGGCGCGGGCCGTCGCAACGAGTTTCTTATAGCGCGCCGCATAGGCGGCATTCTGATAGGCGGTCAGCACGCCAGCACGGTGTTCGATGAGATCATCGAGGCTCTTTGGGAGCGCCGCGCTCTGGGTAGGACGGCTGGCAGCTTTCGAAACCCCTTCGGGGTCGACGGCGTAGCGCCGTCCCCAGGCAAATGCATTGAGGCTGTTGTCGACAGAGACGCCGTTGAGGTGAATCGCGTCTTCGATCGTCCCGCGTGAGAGGGGCACGAGGCCACGCTGCCAAGCCAAGCCCAAGAGAAACATGTTGGTCGCGACCGTGTCCCCGCACAGCAACTTCGCAAGTGCCGTTGCATCGAGAAAGGCGTCTGCGGTGTCGCCGATCCGGTCGCGCAGCACGTCTTCCATCGCCGTGTCGTCAAAAACAAGATTGCGGTTCTGCGCGAACCCACCCGGCATCGTACGGTGAACATTGACGATCGCACGGGTGTTTTTACCGACCCACGCCAGGGCGTTCGGCATTGTCGAAACGATCAGGTCGCCCCCGATCAGCGCATCGGCGGCGCGCGACGGCACGCGGAGGCCCAGTGTTTGCGGCTCTTGCGAGAACACAAGGTGCGACATAACAGGGCCGCCTTTTTGCGCCATCCCCGTCACATCATTGACCGAAACATGTTTGCCCTCGAGATGCGCGGCCATACCGAGAAGGGCCGCCACCGTGACCACCCCGGTTCCCCCGATCCCGGTGATCAAAAGCCCGTAGGGATCATCGCAGATTGGCGTTTCGACCTCGGGCATGTCTGCGGTAGGCAGCGCCACGGCGCCGGCCGATTTTTTGACCCGCGCGCCTCCTTCGACGGTGACGAAGCTCGGGCAGAATCCCTTCAGGCAGGAATAGTCTTTGTTGCAGGAATCCAGATCGATCGCCCGTTTCTCGCCCAGCGGTGTGTCGATGGGCACGATCGCCGAGCAATTCGAGACCAAGCCGCAGTCGCCGCAGCCCTCGCACACCTGTTCGTTGATCACCACAAAGCGGGCCGGGTCGGGGAAGGCATCGCGCTTGCGCCGCCGGCGTTTCTCCGCCGCGCATGTCTGATCGTAGATCAGCGCGGTCACGCCCGGGATCTCGCGCAACGCGCGCTGCACCGGGTCTATGTCGTTGCGATGATGAACCGTGGTCGCGCCTGCCAAACCCGCGCGCCCGTCATACTTTTCCGGCTCGTCGCTCACCACGGCAATGCGCTCGAGGCCATCGGCGGCGAGTTGTTGCGTGATTTGCGGGACCGTGAGCGTTCCCTCGACAGGCTGACCCCCAGTCATCGCAATCGCGTCGTTAAACAGAATCTTGAACGTCACGTTCACACCGGCCGCGATAGCGGCGCGAATGCCAAGCGAACCGGAATGGTTGTAGGTCCCGTCACCCATGTTCTGAAACACGTGGTTCATATCGGCGAACCTGGACTGCCCGATCCAAGAACCCCCTTCACCCCCCATGTGGGTAAACGTCCGCACGTCGCGATCCATGTAGGCTGCAAGGGTGTGACAGCCGATGCCACCGATCGCGAGGCTGTCCTCGGGGACGACGGTCGAGGTGTTGTGCGGACACCCCGCACAGAAATAGGGCGTGCGCATCATGACCGGCGCAAGGATGGTGGCCTTGCGCTCTTGCTCAAGGGCCTCTACTTGGTGGGCCAACCTTCCCGCTGTGTCGAACGGCGCTAGTTCCCGCGCCAGACCGCTCGCAATGACGAGGTCGTTTAGCTCATGCGAGTCCGGAAACAGAGACTGTCCGGCGCCATCTGCTTTGCCGACAACCTCAGGCCGGGATGCCGCGCCGTAGAGCACCTGCCGCACCTGGTCCTCGACGAGGCTGCGTTTTTCCTCAACGACAATGATTTTGTCCAAACCGCGCGCAAACTCGGTCAACCCGGCAGGTTCGAGCGGCCACACCATGCCGAGCTTGCGCACCCGAACGCCGAGGGCGCGAATGGCATCGCTGTCTAGTCCCAGTCGGCCCAACGCTTGAGTCAGGTCTGCCGTTGCTTTGCCCGCCACAAGAATGCCAACCCGCCCATCGGCACAATCATGCAGCGTCACGTCGATCGGGTTGGCCGCGGCAAACGCCTGCGCCGCGGGAAGTCGGAAGTGTTTAACCCGCTCCTCCTGTAAACGGGCGTCATCAGGCCAACGCAAATGCAGCCCGCCGGTCGGCATCGCGACCTCGGGCAGCACGTAGTCGACGGCCTCCGGTAGCGTCACGGTTGCCGAGCTTTCGGCCAGCGTACCGGCCAGCTTCAGCGCGGCCCACGATCCGCTGAACCGCGACAGCGCAAACCCGAATAGGCCAAACGTAAGAATCTCTTCGACAGTGGCCGGCGCCAGCACCGGCATCATCAGATCAACAAAGGTGTACTCGCTCTGCACCCCGAACGCCGACGACTTGCCGACATGGTCGTCTCCCGCCACCAGCACGACCCCGCCGTGGGGTGAGCTTCCAGCGGTATGGCCATGGCGGATCGCGTCGCCGGCGCGATCGAGGCCCGGCCCCTTGCCGTACCAGAGCGAGAAAACGCCGTCATAGTTCTGGCTGGGAAACAGCTTGAGCTGCTGGGTGCCCCAAATCGCCGTGGCGGCGGTCTCTTCGTTGATCGCGGGCTCAAAATGGATGTCGCGTTCTTTGAGGAGGGCTTCAGCCCGCCACACTTCGCGGTCATAGCCGCCGACGGGCGATCCGCGGTACCCCGAGATGAAACCCCCGGTCCGCATGCCCTTTCGTTGGTCGTGGGCACGTTGGTCCAAAGGCAGTCGAACCAAGGTCTGCATCGCCGACAGGTAAACCCGTCCCGTTGTCTGCAGATACTTGTCGTCCAGCGTCGCCGCGATCAAACGATCCATCGGCGAATTCTGGCATTTTCGGGCGTCGTGGAGAAACCGGTCTTGGACGGCGCGTCTTGAGCAACGCTACTCAGTTGCCGAGACGGACGGCGGGCGCCCGTGAAGCGGCGCGGAACCCCCTTAGGGGGCAAAAAAAGGCGCAATCGCGGGATTGTCAGGGTAAGTTTGGGCGTCCCGCCGACGACTCAGAGACAGGCAAGTGCCGTGCGACGCGATAGGGGAATCGCCTGAGCCGCTGGCGGGACATAAACGCTTGAACCAATCGTTAGCTCACAAAGGCGGATGGCACCGGGTTTTCCCCCAGGGCACTCCGCAAGATCGCCCAATGCATGGCCTCAGCGCCGAGAATGCTGGCTGCGGCGGCTTTCAGGTCCCCGTTCTGGAATACTGAAACGGCTTGAACGTAGGCGCTGACCGCGCCTTGCTCGAGGTCGGCCGCGAAGGCAAGAACGTCTGCCTGGGTTTTGATATCGGCAACCGGAAAGTCGTAGTCCGACTTTGCCGGCGCGGGGGCACCACCAAGTTGGCGGATCGTGTCGGCCAGGACCTTGGCGTGTTCGCTATGGTCGCGCTGAAACGCCAACGCGACTTGCGCGGCGGCGGGCTGGAGCAATCCGCTGTCGGCACCTAATTGGTAGGCCGCGATTGCCTCCTGCTCGGCGCCCAGGGCGCCATTCAAAATGTCGATGTCGCTGGCGCCGGCGTCGTTACTCTCGGCTGCCATCGTACCGCAGCCCGCGAGTAGGGCGACAGCGGTCGCGGACAGCGTTACCGCACCAGTTTTGCCGAAAAACCCACGCCGACTGAGAGTCGCTTGTTCCGGCACGATGATCAGCGATTCCGATTTTCCGTCATTCATCTTTTGACTCTTTGCCACACATATCTCCTTTGAATTACCCGGTGGTATGAGGCCCGGATGCACCTATTTTTTGACGGGGCCCACCAAGCCACCAACGAAGACAACCGGCCCCGTTGGGCCACCCGTCGGTGAACCGCCTTCAGGCTCGACGCTAATCGCAAAGCCGGTGCCTGCCGAGAACACAGCAGGGAGCGCGAGGCGCCGTGGTGCGTCGATGGACGCAAGACCTAAGGATACGGGGGCCTGATCGCCGCCCCGCAAGAGCCAAAGCTCGTAGGAGCGGCCTGCCGGAGGAGCAACCGCCCCCACCGCGGCGATTTCCGCGGTACCGTCGGCGGCAATTTGGACAAGCCACGCCGAGCCGTCTGCCTCGTTTTCCAGCGTCGCGACTTGAACCGGCTGAAAAGCGGTATCGGTGGTTGGCAGAACCGTCAGAACTAATAGTGCCACGGCGAGTCCCGAGGCCAGCGCCGTAAGGCCGCGCCAGATGGCGATGCTTTGCCAAAACCCGCTGCTTCGCTGCGGCACGACAGGCTCGGGACCGATTTCAGCCTTGATGGCCGTCCAAATGTGATCTGGCGGCGCGAGTTCGGGCAACGCTTCGCCGAGAGTGCCGAGTCG
>CALJDF010000155.1 GCA_938023835.1 uncultured Alphaproteobacteria bacterium | reverse complement strand
GATCGTCCTCCCGTTCGCCGGCGAATACACGATGGCGCAAGTGCCCCACGAGAATAAGAAGATGGTGATCTATGACGGTGTCGGACATTGTCCGTTCTGGGAGGCTGCCGATCGTTTCAACGGTGACCTGACCGGTTTTGTCGAGTCCCTCGGCTAGCGCCTCGAGGGCGTTGTGAGAGGCCGCTCATGAAGACGCTCACCATTGGCGACATCCGGGTCGATCGTGTCGTTGAGTCCGAGCTGCCGATTTTCGAGCCCGATTTTCTGTTTCCGGACGCCACCAGTGCAGCGCTTGATCCGGAACGCCACTGGCTGGAGCCGCATTTCGTCGAGCCGGGGACCGGCAAGCTCATCATGAGCTTTCATAGCTACGTGGTCCGGACACGCCACCATACGATCTTGGTTGATACCTGTGTCGGCAACGACAAACACCGTCCTGCGCGAGACTTTTGGCATCACCTCAACAATCCCTACCTAGAAGACCTTGCCTGCCTGGGCGTGCGCGCCGAGGAAGTTGATTTCGTGATGTGCACCCACTTGCACGTCGATCACGTCGGGTGGAACACGCGACTGGTCGATGGACGCTGGGTCCCGACCTTTCCCAACGCCAAGTACATCTTCGCGCGCGAGGAATACGCGTTTTGGCAGGAACAAAGCGCGCGCGGCGAGGAGGTCAACCATGGCTCGTTCGACGACAGCGTTCTACCGGTCGTCGAGCACGGGCAGGCGGTCATGGTCGAATCGGACCATGCGATGGAGGACGGCATCTGGCTGGCGCCGGCGCCGGGACACACGCCGGGGAATATCGTGATCAACCTCGAGGGCGGCGACGGCTCGGCCGTCATGTGCGGTGACACGATCCACCACGCGGCGCAAATGGCCTACCCCGATTGGTCGAGCCGCTTTTGTGAGGACCCAAACCTTTCGCGACAGACGCGGCGGGCGCTTATCGAACAACTGGCCGACACCAACACCCATCTCCTCGCCGCACATTTCCCGACGCCGGTCGCTGGCCGGATCGTTCGCCACGGCGATGTCTTCCGCTTCGTCCCTCGGCCCTGAGCCGGCCTCCTCGCGTCACTACAATCCATTCGCGGTGCCTTTCCCGACGCCCCAAATACCCTGAGCGCTGGCGGTGACGTATGAAGAATTTAATGAGTTCTGCCGCGCCCTAAAGTCGACGACCTACGTCATGCAATGGGGTGGATCCCATGTCTGGAAGGTGGGCGGCAAGGTATTCGCGATCGGGGGGTGGGCGGAAGACACGCCGGCATTCACGTTCAAAGTGACCGAAATCGCGTTTGAGCTCCTGCGCGATCAGCCCGGTTTGAGCCCGCCTTACTTGGCGTCGCGCGGGATGAAGTGGATTCAGCACTACGGCGCGCCCGGTCTCGCCGACCCCGAATTGAATGACTATTTGCGGCCGTCCCACGCCCTCGTCGGACATCGACTCACAAAGAAGAAGCAGAAAGAACTCGGCTTGGGGGAATAATGCTGCCGGCGCGGATGCTGGTTGGCTGGGGGACCTGGATTTGAACCAGGGACGCTCGGGTCAGAGCCGAGAATTTTACCGCTAAACTATCCCCCAAATCGGTTCCTTATCCCTTGATAGATGGCCCCGCCGAACGTTGTCAACATGAAGGCCAGATGGCGGGCGCGGCTGCGAACCTGTTACACTTGGGGATCAGGTGAATGGTGAGGTTCTGGTGATGAGGAGCCGCTTTTCGACAGGCGGGGACCGGCGGACACGACGCCAGCGTCGTGGTGCGTCCGGCGGGCGGTGGGATCACATCTACGCGGCTCTTGATCTCGGCACCAACAACTGTCGGCTCTCGGTCGCCCGCCCGACGCGCGACGGCTTTCGGATCATCGACACGTTTTCCCGAATCGTGCGGCTCGGTGAAGGGATCAAAGCGACGGGCCAGCTATCAGAGAATGCGATGGAACGCGCGATTGCCGCTTTGCATGTCTGCGCGGCGAAAATGAAGCGTCGGCGCGTGACGATTTCTCGCAGTGTCGCGACGGCTGCTTGCAGGCAAGCGGGGAATGGCGACGCCTTTCTATCGCGTGTCGCCGAGGAGACGGGTATCGAGTTGGAGACCATCGATGCCGCCGAGGAGGCGCGGCTGGCGATGGCCGGATGTGCGCCCCTGTTGGACTACAAATGTGAGAACGCGATGGTGTTCGACATCGGTGGCGGCAGCACAGAGGTGATGTGGCTGCGTCGCTGCGGCAAATTGGCGCCGGAGTTGTTGGCCTGGACATCGGTCCCGTTCGGCGTTGTCACCTTGGCCGAATCATATGGCGGCACCGACATTCCGATCGATACCTATGAGGCTATGGTGGATCGCATCCGTGACCTCCTGACACCTTTCGAAACCGAGCATCAGTTTGCCGAACATGTGGGGACCGGAAAGGCTCAGATGGTTGGCACATCGGGCACCGTCACTACGCTTGCCGCCTTGAACTTGAACCTTCCCCGGTACGAACGCCGGTTGATCGACGGAACCTGGCTTGATGCTTGCGCGATTGCCGATGTATCGGCGCGTCTTTCGACCATGTCTTATGCCGACCGCTCTAGCCATCCTTGCATTGGGGAAGGGCGGGCCGACCTGGTGATCGCCGGGTGCGCCATTTTTGATGCAATCTTTCGGACTTGGCCGGCGCCGGGTGTTCGCGTGGCCGATCGAGGGGTCAGGGATGGAATACTGTTTCACTTGATGGCGGCGGCGGATTCCGCTGCCACGCAGGATTTGGGGCCTGCCGCGGTTGCCGCCGCGGAGTAAAAAGCCTGGCGCCCCGCGCCAGCTCCATCAACGTGTCAAATCGGCCAAAGGACGCAAGTTGTCCTCGACACGGTGGCTCGAGCGACAATTGAACGATCCCTATGTGGCCGCCGCTCAGGCGTCTGGGTATCGATCGCGCGCGGCATTCAAGCTTGAAGAAATGGACGACAAGTTTCGCTTCCTAGGTCGGCGCAAACGGGTCCTTGATCTCGGCGCGGCGCCCGGAGCGTGGACGCAGGTTAATCTTGCGCGTTGTCCCGAGGGCATGGTCGTCGCCGTAGATATCAATGAGATGGAGCCCATTCCCGGTGCGGTAGTGCTTAAGCTCGATGTATTTGCCGAGGACGCCGTCGAGAAACTTCGCGCCGAAATCGGCGATGTCCTCGATGTCGTCGAAAGCGATATGGCAGCGCCGGCAACGGGTCATCCCCAAACCGATCACCTGCGAATCATGGGCCTGTGTGAGGCAGCGCTCGACCTCGCCGGCCATTTCATGACGCCAGGCGGGACCTTTGTGGCAAAGGTCCTACAGGGCGGTGCGGAACGCGAGCTTCTGAATCGATTGAAACGCGATTTCAAGGAAGTGAAGCACTTCAAACCCAAAGCCAGCCGCAGTGGCTCGGCTGAGATGTACGTCGTGGCGATGGGTTATCGGGCGGCGGCGGCGCCTATCAAAGAACAGGTGTAGTCGGCCTTGTTTCGTCGAGGGGTTTTCGATAATAAAGGCCATGGAGCAGCCAGCCACGACGCACGGCCATGATTGGGTCGCCGCACGTGCGCTCGCCACACAAAAAGCCGCAGATTTCTGCGGCTTTTTTGTTTTCCGCCCTTATGTCGAGCAGGAGAATACATGACCTTTCGGGAAGCGCTTACCTTTGACGATGTGACCCTTGTGCCGGCGGAATCGTCGGTTCTGCCCGCGGAAGTCCAAACGCGCACCCGCGTGACCCGCACGATCGAACTCGGAATACCGCTGTTGTCGGCGGCGATGGACACCGTCACAGAAGGGAATATGGCCATCGCCATGGCCCAGGCTGGCGGACTGGGGGTCATCCACCGCAATTTGAAGCCCGGAGAGCAGGCAGCGCAGGTCCGCAAGGTCAAAAAGTTTGAATCCGGTATGGTCGTCGACCCGGTCACGATCGAAGCCCGGCAAACGCTCAAAGATGCGCTCGATATCATGCGCGATTACAACATTTCGGGCATTCCTGTGGTCGACCAGCCGAATGGAAAACTGGTCGGTATCTTGACTAATCGCGACGTTCGCTTCGCATCGGATGAAAAACAGCCGGTCGGCGAACTCATGACCAAGGAAAACCTCATTACGGTCCGCGATGGAGTGGACAAAAACGAAGCGCGCCGGCTCTTGCATCAAAACCGCATCGAAAAGCTTCTGGTTGTGGATGATGACTATCGCTGTGTCGGCCTCATCACCGTGAAAGACATCGAAAAGGCCCAGCGGTTTCCTAATGCCGCAAAGGATGAGCACGGCCGGTTACGGGTCGCGGCCGCAACATCGGTTGGTGACAAAGGCTTCGATCGGGCGGAAGCGCTTATTGATGCAGAGGTCGATCTGATTGTCGTGGATACCGCGCACGGCCACTCAAGCCATGTGATTGAGGCGGTCCGCCGTATTAAGGCCCAGAGCAACTACGTGCAGGTGGCGGCGGGCAACGTCGCCACGGCGGACGCCGCCCAAGCCCTAATCGACGCGGGGGCGGATGCGGTCAAGGTAGGGATTGGACCAGGCTCGATCTGCACCACGCGGATTGTTGCCGGGGTCGGCGTTCCACAACTGACGGCCATCATGGATGTGGCTGAGGCCTGTCATAAGCTGGGTGTCCCGGCGATTGCGGACGGCGGCATCAAATTCTCGGGCGATCTGGCCAAAGCCGTGGCCGGCGGCGCCGATTGCGCCATGATTGGGTCATTGTTTAGCGGGACCGACGAATCGCCCGGTGAGATTTTCTATTACCAGGGCCGCTCCTATAAATCCTATCGCGGCATGGGGTCGGTTGGCGCAATGGCGCGGGGCTCGGCTGACCGCTACTTCCAGCAAGACGTTGGCGACACCCTTAAATATGTCCCCGAGGGTATCGAGGGCCGAGTGCCCTACAAAGGGGCTGTTGGCGGCGTGGTTCACCAACTTGTCGGCGGCCTACGCGCGGCGATGGGTTACACGGGATGCGAGACCATCGAGGCCATGCGCGAACGCGCAGTCTTCTATCGCGTTACCGGGGCTGGTCTTCGGGAGAGCCACGTCCATGACGTTGCGATCACGCAGGAGTCGCCCAACTATCCCGTAGGCGGTTGATCACCGCGCGCGCGACCAAACCACGGTGAGGCCGGGCCCACGCATTCAGGCGTCCATCGACCTGCTGGATGCCATTTATGCTGGTGGCGATGCGGCAGACCGGCTCGTCGCGGCCTATTTTCGCCGCCGCCGCTATGCTGGATCGAAGGACCGTGCGGCGATTACCGAGCTTGTCTATGCGGTACTGCGACGTCGTGCTTGGTTGGAATGGCGTTTGGCCAACGCGGGGGCTGGGGTTCAAGGGGCGCGTCTCACGGTTATTGCGCAACTGGCCGACGGCGGCGTTGGAGATGCCTACATCGCTGCGTTGTTTGACGGCAGCGACCACGCGCCGGCACCCCTGGCGCTTGAAGAATCGGCAATCATTCAACTGTTGCGCCAGCCGCCCTCGGGGTCGCCCCCACCATCCGTGGCTGGAAACTATCCGGGTTGGCTTCACCACGCCTTGGAGAGCCGGTTTGGCAATGGGCTGGCAACCGAGATGGCGGCCCTCAACGACCGGGCACCGCTCGACCTCCGAGTTAATTCGTTGAAGAGCAGCCGGTCCGCCGTTTTGGCGCAACTGATCGATGAAGGGTTCGATGCCCAACCCACGCCCTTCGCGAGAGAGGGCATTCGGTTGGTGGAGGCACGGCGGATTGATGTCCACCCGCTCTATAGAGAGGGCGTGATCGAGATCCAAGACGAAGGATCCCAGATTGTGGCCGCATTGGTTGACGCCGAGCCTGGGGAGCGTGTCGTTGATTACTGCGCCGGCGCGGGCGGGAAGGCCCTCGCGCTGTCCGCCGCGATGCGGGGGCAGGGCGAGATCATTGCCTGCGACACCGGGGCGGCGCGGCTTCGGAATATGGGGCCGCGGTTAGCGCGTGCCGGCGCGGAGAACATTCGGGTCTGGTCGTTGGAGGAGGGGGAGCTCCAGGCGATGGCCGACCGGATCCTTCTCGATGTGCCGTGTTCTGGGACTGGTGCGTGGCGCCGATGCCCCGAGGCCAGGTGGTGTCTGTCACAAGAAAAATTTAGCAATTACAGTAAATTGCAAGATGATCTTCTTGTAAAAGGTGCGGCGATAACCGCCCCCAATGGGGTTCTCGTGTATGCGACCTGTTCCGTTCTTGAGGTTGAGGGTGCCGACCGCATCGATACTTTTTTGGACCGGACCGCGGGTTTTGAGCTGGTCGATGTCGACCCGTTATGGCCGCGTGTCCTCGACGGGGAGCGGCCAGATCAGGGACGCTTCGTGAATCTGAGCCCGGCGTCCTCAAACACCGATGGATTCTTCATCGCTATCCTACGGCGGTCGGCATGAATACAACCGGTCCAACGACGTTTCGCCGCGCCGCAGGCTGGATTCAGTGTCTTTCAAACGATAGGTTCCGGCCACGATGAGCGATAAGGTTCTAATTGTTGATTTCGGGTCTCAGCTGACCCAACTCATCGCCCGCCGCGTGCGCGAGAGCGGTGTTTACTGCGAAATCGTTCCCTACCACAGCGCCGAACGAGGCCTCGCCGCACTTAACCCGCGCGCCATCATCCTGTCGGGTGGGCCGGCCTCGGTTACTGGCGAGGACACCCCGCGTGCGCCCCAGGCGATCTTCGACTCGGGCCTCCCCGTGTTGGGCATTTGTTATGGGCAAATGACCATGGTGGCCCAACTCGGCGGCGAGGTTGAAAGTTCTGCCCATCGGGAGTTCGGGCGCGCTTTCACCGAGGTTAAGGGAGAGTCCGCTCTCTTCGACGGTGTTTGGACCCCGGGCGACCGACACCAGGTTTGGATGAGTCACGGGGACCGGGTGATCCGACTTCCCGAAGGTTTCGAGGTCGTCGGGGTGAGTGAGGGCGCGCCCTGCGCTGTCGTCGCTGATGAGACGCGCCAGTATTACGGTCTGATGTTCCACCCCGAAGTGGTCCAGACGCCGGATGGCGCCGCGCTGCTATCCAATTTCACGCACAAGATTGCCGGCTGTGGTGGTGACTGGACGATGGCTGCCTTCCGCGAACAAGCGATCGAGCGGGTTCGCGCCCAGGTTGGCAAGGGCCGAGTGATATGTGGCCTGTCGGGCGGGGTCGACTCGTCGGTCGTCGCGGTCTTGCTCCATGAGGCGATTGGCGACCAGCTGACATGCGTCTTTGTCGATCACGGGTTGCTTCGCAAGGCCGAGGCCCAAGAGGTCGTCGACCTTTTCCGTGGGCACTACAACATCTCGCTGGTGCACCGCGACGCGAGCGATCTGTTCCTCAAGAAACTCGAGGGCGTTTCAGACCCCGAGCAAAAGCGCAAAATCATTGGGTCGACATTTATCGATGTGTTTGATGAAGAGGCCAGTAAAGTCGGCGGCGCCGATTACCTTGCGCAAGGCACGCTCTATCCCGACGTGATCGAGTCCGTCTCGGCTATTGGCGGCCCCAGCGTCACGATCAAATCCCACCACAATGTGGGCGGGTTGCCCGAACGGATGAGCATGGATCTGGTCGAGCCGCTGCGGGAGTTGTTCAAGGACGAAGTGCGCGATTTGGGTAGCGAACTCGGCCTCCCGGAGACCCTGGTGGGCCGTCACCCGTTCCCCGGACCGGGCCTCGCGATCCGCATACCAGGCGCAATTACGCGCGAGAAAGCTGAGATCTTGCGTGCCGCCGACGCCATCTATCTTGAGGAAATCCGTGAAGCCGGCCTGTACGACGCTATTTGGCAGGCGTTTGCGGTCCTCCTGCCTGTGCGCACCGTTGGTGTCATGGGGGATGACCGCACCTACGAGTTCGTTTGTGGCCTTCGGGCCGTGACCTCGACCGACGGCATGACGGCCGATTTCTACCATTTCGACTCCGAATTCTTGGGGCGGGTGGCAACGCGAATCATCAACGAAGTTCGCGGAATAAACCGGGTGGTTTACGACGTGACCTCAAAACCGCCTGGCACCATCGAGTGGGAATAGCCGATGCCGCCGAAACGTAATCCGCTCAAACTCAACAAGCTTCAACTCAAGACGTTGACCCTGTTGCAAACACTTGCTGCCTTGCCGGATGTCGCGATGAGCGATCCAGAGACGGGGAATACTATTCTTCGCTGGCTTCCTGACCCCCACGGCAATCACTTCCATATCGGCGAGGCGGTTGTGATGGCGAGTGACGCGACGGGCCTGAATAATCCCGCTGTTTGGACCGCGCTTTCACGCAAAGGGCTTGCCGCACCGGGCTACCCAAGCCATATGGCGGTGACGGTAGCGGGCCTGGCGTACGACACGGGGCTCAGAGAACACATTTTGCATCACGCCGACCACTAATCTTTTTGTGAAGTAACGCGACTAAGTCTTTTGTTTTAATTGGTTTTTTTGGCCCGAACCCCGTTTGCTAAG
>CALJDF010000154.1 GCA_938023835.1 uncultured Alphaproteobacteria bacterium | reverse complement strand
AGAATCGGGCCTTGTTCGATATGCGCTTCGATATAGGCGGCGAACTTCGTGCCTAGTGCCCGCTTTTCGGCATTGGGCGTGGCGGCCAAGGTTGTCGGCAAGAGATCACGGACCACCGCGCCGGATCGGTCCTGAACGGAGAGCATTTCCTCAAGGTCCATCGCGCCGGTGTAGACGCCCGAGCCCATCGTTGCGGGCTGGAAGCGACCGCCCTCCTCGTTGGTCCAGGCCACGAATTCGATGGGCCGTTTGGTCGCAATCCCACTGTCTTCCGCGGCCTCGAGAACCTCCAGCCCGGCCAGAACCCCGTACGCGCCGTCGAATTTGCCGCCTGTTGGTTGGCTGTCGATATGGCTGCCGGTGACGACGGGTGCAGCGTTCGGGTCGGTGCCGGCGCGGCGAAAGAACAGATTGCCGATCTCGTCGACCGCACAGGTGAACCCACGAGCCTCTGCCCAACGGGCCAGCAGCTTGCGCGCGTCGGCTTCTTCCGGGGTAAAGGCCTCGCGGTTGACCCCGCCCTTCGCAGTGGCCCCGATTTGGGCCAAATCCATGTGGCGTTGCCATAGCCTTTGTTCGTTGACGGCCTTTGCGATTGTCACGAGACACACTCCTAGACACCGGCGCATTGCGCCGAAAAAAGGGTAGTTAGGTTTGCTGGACGGGTTGCCCTTCCTCCACCTATTATTCCCCGCTGGTGCGCGATGTCCAGCGGTTGCCCCCAGCGCGCCGGATCAGCAGCCCAACAAGAAAATCATGATGCGCCGCCCAAGGTGGCCGCACGGGAGACGAGTTGCATGAAGCTTATAGGTGTCGATGTTGGTGGCACGTTCACCGACCTTGTCCTGACGGACACGTCCACGAACCAAACGATCATTCACAAGGTGCCGACAACCCCGCATGACCCCTCGGAAGGGGTGATGACCGGGCTGATCGAACTTTGCGAACGCAATGAAATCGACCGGGCGTCAATCGACCACGTGTTGCATGGGACGACGATCGCGACGAACGCGGTGCTGGAACACAACGGCTCGGTCACCGGCATGATCACCACGAAAGGCTATCGCGACATCATCCATATCGGTCGCCATCAGCGACCGGAACACTACTCCATCATGCAGGAAATCCCCTGGCAGGATCGTCCGTTGATCAAGCGCCGGCACCGCAAGACGGTGACAGAACGCATAGCCCCGCCCAAGGGCGAGGTGCTGGAAGCGTTGAACGAGGAAGAGGTTCGCGAGGCGGCCCGGGCGCTCAAGGCCGAAGGCGTCGAGTCGATCGCGGTGTGCTTTTTGTTTTCATACATCGACCCTAGCCACGAAGAACGCGCGCGGGCGATTGTCCAAGAGGAATATCCCGAAGCGTTCGTCACCACGTCGTCCGATATTTCGCCGCAGTTCCGCGAGTTCGAACGTTTCACCACGGCTGCGATGAACGCCTTCGTCGGGCCGAAAGTGCGCAACTACGTCAAGAATCTCGAGGAGAGCATTTCGGCAAGCGGCCTGAAGGCCGACTTGCACATCATGGGATCGAACGGCGGTGTTGCCACGGCGTCGGTCGTTGCCGAGCGACCTGTCTTCACCCTGCTGTCCGGTCCGGCGGCGGGCGTTC
This sequence comes from uncultured Alphaproteobacteria bacterium, assembly GCA_938023835.1. Taxonomy (GTDB): domain Bacteria; phylum Pseudomonadota; class Alphaproteobacteria; order SHVP01; family SHVP01; genus CALJDF01. Next base: position 7,967 of record CALJDF010000154.1, on the reverse strand, counting down.
TCGGCGGCGCGTGGTGCGGCGAGCTCTCCGAGCGCAAGCGGTTGATAACATTTGACGTCGGGGGCACGAGCGCCGATATCGGCATCGTTACCGACGGTCGGTTCGGCGAAGCCACCGCGCGGGATACCTCAATTGCCGGCTTCCCGCTGATGGTGCCGATGATCGACATCCATACCATCGGCGCCGGCGGCGGCAGCATTGCCTGGCAGGACGTCGGCGGTACGTTCCGCGTTGGCCCGCGCAGTGCCGGCTCGCAACCCGGTCCCGCCGCCTACGGCCGCGGTGGCACGCTGCCGACGGTGACCGACGCGAACGTCGTGCTTGGAAGGCTGAGCAAGGACAATTTCCTGGGTGGTGAGATGTCGCTGGATGGGCCGGCAGCCGAGGCCGTGATTTCGGAATTCGCCAATCAGATTGGTCTGAAACCCCACGAATGTGCGGAAGGCATTCTCACCATCATCAATGCCAGCATGGCGAACGCCGTTCGCTCGCGCACGGTGCAAAAGGGGATCGACCCCCGGGAATACGCGCTGGTGGCTTTTGGTGGCGCGGGACCGCTTCATGGCGCCGAAGTCGCCGCCGAACTTGATATCGCCGAGGTGATTATTCCCCCTTACCCGGGCATCACCTCCGCCGTCGGTTTGCTGACAACGGACCACAAATACGACGCCATCAAGACCGAGTTCCAGGTCCAGGGCGACATTGATATGGAGCGCCTGAACCGCGACTTCGATGCGATGCAGGCCAACCTCCGCAAGCAGTTCAAAGCCGAGGGGCTGTCGGAAGATGAAATGAAGTTCGAGCGTGCCGGCGATTTTCGCTATGCCGGGCAGGGTTACGAACTTCGGATCGACTTCCCCCACGGCAAGGTGGACGAAGCCTTGATGACCCAAGTGTTCGAGCGCTTTCACGACTTGCACCTCGGTGAATACGGGCAGAACTACCCCGATTCGCCAGTGGAGCTGGTCAATGCGCGCGTCACCGGTGTAGGCCAAATGCCCAAGATCCAGGCCGAGGTGGTCGACGAGAGCACCGATCGGTCGTTGGAGGCGGCACTGGTCCGCCGTGATTCCTCAATGTTCAGGGTCGACGGGTCGCTTCAGACCTTCGAGACCCCCTACTTTCGGCGCGACAACCTGCCCCTCAATGAGGACATCCCAGGCCCGGCCATCGTCTTGCAGAAGGACACCACGACTGTGGTGCCGCCGACCTGTACCTTTAGAGCCGATCTTAGCGGCAATCTGTTCATCAAAGTCGGAGGGAAGAAATGACCTCGTCCAGCGTTCCCGGCAAAGGCGACAACCGCCGCGCCGTCGACCCCATCACCGCCAGCGTCATCCAAGGCGCGCTCGAAAGCATCGCTGTGGAAATGGGCTACAAGCTGATGCGGATGGCCTATTCGTCGATCATCCGCGAGTCGGAGGATTTCGGTGCGGCGATCGTCGATGTGGATTGCCGCCAACTCTGTGAATCGAAGCAAAGCACGCCGCTACAGTCAGGCCCGATCCCCGGCTACATCAAAGGGATCAACAAATCGCTCGCCTCCCGTGGTGAAGAAGTGCGGCCCGGCGACGTGATCATGCATAACGACCCCTACGGTGGTTCGTCGCATGGGCCCGACGTATTGTTTGCCATCCCGGTTTTCATCGATGACAAACTTGTCGGCTGGTCTGCGACGACGGCGCATCACCTCGACATCGGATCATTGAGCCCAGGCTCATGCGGCATTGTCGATGCGATGGACGTCTACGCCGAAGGCCTACAGCTCAAGGCCATCAAAGTGTTCGATCAAGGCAAGAAGAACGACATGGTGTGGCACATGCTGCGCGACAATATTCGCGCCTCGCACCTCGTCGTCGATGACATGGAAGCGCAAATCGCCGCGGCACGGATTGGCGCCGAGCGGTTCATCGCGCTGATCGAACGCTACAGCTATGACACGGTGATGGGCGCTTCAGAAGCGCTGATGGATGCGTCAGAGAAGATGATGCGCGATGCCATTACCAAAATTCCTGACGGCGTCTACACCGCGACCGGTCACATCGATGGCTACGAATACAGCGAAAACCCGAAAGAGAAGAACCTGCCGATCGTGGTCACCTTGACCGTCGAGGGGAGCGACATCACGGTCGACCTGACAGGAACGGCCGATCAGGTCGACTTGCCGATCAATATGCCGTTCGAAGGAACGGTCGATGTCGCGATCTGGTTGACCATTCGTTCGATCCTGGTCGATTCCGCCACCGTGGGCTATGTGCCGCAGAACAGCGGTCTAACCCGCCCCATCAAGATCGTTGCGCCGAAGGGTTCGCTGGCCAATCCGAACTTCCCCGCGCCCGTCATCGCACGGTTTACCCCGGGACTGATGATCGCCGACACGATAATGCGCGCGCTTGCACCGGCGGTGCCCCAACAGATTAGCGCGGGCGTCGGCAACCTGAAGGTCATTGCGTTCTCCGGCTTGGAAAAAGGCCAGCACTGGGTGCACATGGAGATTTTCGAAGGGGCCTATGGTGGGCGTTACGGCAAGGACGGCATGGATGCTGTCGATACGCTCTATGCCAACACCCGCAACAACCCGATTGAAGATATCGAGTCCCATCTACCGCTCCGGGTGAACCGCTACGAGATGCGCGAAGATATGGTGCCCGCCGGTAAATGGCGCGGCGGCATCGGCGCGGTGCGCGAATTCACCTTCCTCGGCGATGGTGGCTACTCAGTCGAAGGCGAAGGCCACTTGTTCAAACCCTGGGGATTTGAAGGCGGGCAAGAAGGCGACCCCGCCACGCTCCGGTTCGACCGGCATGACGGCTCTACCGAAAACCTGCCTTCCAAACTTCCCTACCGCGCGGCCAAAACCGGCGACAAATTTATCGCCCATGGGCCCTGCGGGGGCGGCTACGGCAAACCGCTGGAGCGCGATCCGGAAGACGTGCTGGACGACGTGCTCGATGGGTACATCGGGGCGGATACGGCGAAGGCGGACTATGGCGTCGTGGTCAGCGGCACCGCGGTGGATGAAGCCGCGACGGCGAAACTACGACAGAGCATGGCGGCGCAGTAGCCGCCCATGCCATGCCGCGGTTGATCGGGTCAGGCCACCCCTGTGTCTTATGATCAGATCGCGGTTCTAGCGATTCTAGGGCTTGCGTTAGCCGGCTTTATCTCGGGACGCTGGCGCTACGACGTGGTCGCGTTGAGTGCCCTCATCTTGGCGGTCGCCGCAGGAGTCGTCCCCGCCGGCAAGGCCTTTATGGGCTTCGGCCATCCCGCCACGATCACCGTGATCGCCGTTCTAATCTTGAGCCGAGGGCTTTCGAACTCCGGTGTTGTCGATTCCTTGGCGCGCAGCTTGGCACTGGTGACACGGCGACCGATCGAACACGTCAGCATCTCGACCAGTCTCGGCGCGCTGTTGCCCACCGTCATGAACAACATCGGCACGCTCTCGTTGCTGTTGCCCGTCGCGATTCAATCCGCGACCCAAGCACGGCGCTCGCCGGCCATTGTGTTGATGCCGCTTTCCTTTGGGTCGATCTTGGGTGGTCTCGTCACACTTATTGGCACACCGCCCCATATCATCATTGCCGGATTCCGCGGGAGCGCCATGGGCGAACCCTTTGGCATGTTCGACTTCACACCCGTTGGTGCTGCCGTCGCGGTGGCCGGCGTCGCGTTCATCACGCTGATCGGGTGGCGGCTGATCCCCCGTCGACGCCTCGCCGACACCCCAACCCGCAATCTGTCCAAAATCGAGGACTATATCGCTGAAGGTTTGGTGCAAGAACCTTCTGCAACGTGCGGCAAGGCGATCGAGGAAATCGACACCATCAGCGATCAGCATGATGTCGTGTTGATCGGCTTGCTCCGCGGCGGCCTGCGCATCTTCGTCTCTGCGCGCCATCAACGGGTCCAGCCTGGTGATCTCGTGATCGTCGAGGGCGGCGCCAAAGAGATCGCCGACTTCATGCGTGTCCTCGGATTAGAGCTCGCCACCGCCGACGACGACATCCAATCGATGATGCGCGGGCCGGACTACGTCCTGAGCGAAGCGGTCATCGCACCGCGATCATCCATGGTCGGACAGACCCCGCTATCGTTGCGATTGACCGAAAGATAGGGGATCAATCTCCTAGCTATCTCAAGACGGGGAGAGCGGTTGCGCGAGCGAATCGGCAACGAGCGCCTCCGCGTCGGCGATATCCTGTTGTTTCAGGGTGACTCGGAGCGGCTCTCGCAGGTCGTCCCGGCGCTGGGATGTTTGCCGCTTGGCGAGAAACGCGTTCCGGCCGGCAGCAAAAAGTCGGAACGCTCGCGTTCTCGATTTTTGCGGGGGCGCTGGTTCTGGCGTCAGTTGGAATCGTGCCGTTTGAACTCGCACTAGCAGGGGGCGCTTTGGCAGTCGTTCTGACCAATATCATCCCAACGCACGACATGTACGATTCAGTCGATTGGTCGATCGTCGTGTTGCTAGGCGCGATGATCCCTGTGGGCTTGGCGATCGAGTCGACCGGGACCGGCGCGCTCATCGCCTCGGGCATTCTCGGCCTCACCGACGGCGGATCGCCGATCCTCGCACTCACGATCCTGATGGTCGTGACCATGATCATGACCGACATCATGAGCAATGCGGCGACGGCCCTAGTTGCGGGCCCCATCTCTTTCAGCCTCGGTCAGGCGCTGGGCGTTAATCCCGATGCCTTCTTGATGGCGGTGGCGATTGGCGCATCCAGCGCGTTTCTGACGCCGATCGGTCACCAAAACAATGCACTCATCATTGGTCCCGGTGGCTATCACTTCGGTGACTATTGGCGCATGGGGTTGCCGCTCAAGGTGTTGGACGTCATCGTGAGCGTACCACTGCTAGCAATCATTTGGCCTTTGTAAGATGACCTACGAACAATATGCGATCAGTGGCGTGCTTTTGGTGGCGTTCGTCGGCTTCATTTGGGGACGTTGGCGTTATGACATCGTGGCGTTCGTCTGCCTCATCGCGGCCGTGTTTCTCGGGGTGGTCCCCGGCGTCAGCGCGTTTTCGGGATTTGGCCACCCGGCCACCATTACGGTCGTCGCGATCCTGATCTTGAGCCGGGCACTGAGCAATTCGGGTGCAGTCGAACACCTGAGCAAAGTCCTGGCGCCGGCGACGGGATCACCCGCAACCCATATCGGCGCGCTCAGTTTGGTGGCGACGCCTCTCTCCGCGATCATGAACAACATCGGCGCGCTGTCACTGCTGATGCCCGTCGCGATTCAGTCGGCCATCAAGGCGTCGCGATCGCCCGCGACCGTGCTGATGCCGTTGTCGTTTGCCTCAATCCTCGGCGGTTTGATCACGCTGATCGGCACACCACCGAATATCATTATTGCGAACTATCGCGGCACGGTGAGCGACGACGCATTCGGCATGTTTGCCTTCACGCCGGTCGGCGGGGTTATTGCCATTGTCGGCGTTGCCTTTATCGCGCTGATCGGTTGGCGGCTTATTCCCAAGGCACGGCTAAAATTCTCCGAGGAAAAAGAGCTGTTCGAGATCGACGACTACGTTGCGGAAATCACCGTTGTCGAGGACTCCCCGATTGTCGGACAGTCGATTCACGATCTCCACGACGATGCCCTCGAAGAGGATGTCAAAATACTCGGGCTGGTGCGCGAAGGGACCCGCGGTTACATGCGCGTGCGCTATTTGCCGCTGCGCGCGGGCGATCGCTTGGTGGTCGAAGCGCCCCCCGCGGCGTTGACCTCGTACGTCAAGAAGGCAGGGCTTGCGCTCTCCGGCACGGCAAGCGAAGGCGAGGTCGACCTCGAAGGTGAAAACACGGTGCTGGTGGAGGCCGTTATCCCGCCCCGCTCCGCACTGACCGGCCGCACGCCACGTCTGGTTGGACTGACGGGGCGAACCGGGCTCCACCTCTTGGGCATTTCGCGTCAGGGCCGCCCACTTCGGAATCGGCTATATCAAGTTCAGTTTCGGCCTGGTGATATTCTTTTGTTGCACGGCGATGAAGAACACGTGAATCGGTCCATTAGCGACCTCGGGTGCCTCCCGCTTGCACCGCGAAAACTGGGCGGCGATCCCGCGCGCAAGGCGTCGATTGTCATTGCCGCCTTCGCGGCGGCCATTGCACTCAGTATCGCCGATATCGTTCCGTTGCCGATTTCGTTCAGCGCTGCAGCCGCAATCGTAGTCCTTACCACTATTGTGCCTTTGCGGGAGGTCTACGAAGCGGTCGACTGGCCCGTGGTCGTCTTACTTGGTGCGATGATGCCGATTGGTGGCGCGTTGGAGACCACCGGCGTTACAGGATTGATCACCGACGGCATCGTCGATCTATCAGGATCAGTGGGGCCGGTGGTGATTCTTACGACCATCCTGATCATCACCATGACCTTGTCGGACATCATGAATAACGCAGCGACCGCGGTTGTCGCGGCGCCGATCGCCTACGGTACGGCGCTGCAACTTGGCGTGAATCCCGACGCCTTTCTAATGGCGGTGGCGGTTGGCGCGAGCTGCGCCTTTTTGACGCCGATCGGGCATCAGAACAATACGCTCATCATGGGCCCGGGCGGCTATCAGTTTGGCGACTATTGGCGTGTGGGCTTGCCGCTCGAGGTCATCATCGTGGCGGTCGCCGTGCCGATGATTCTCATCGTATGGCCGCTCTAGCCTGTCGCTAAAGGTCGACCCGAATTCGCGTCCGGGCCGCAGCCCAAACGCTCGTCGCATCGTCGGCAAAGACCCGATCCAACGTCGCATCGACCAGCGCCCACGACCCGCCCTCAATTTCTTGATCGAGTTGCCGCGGCGCCCAACCGGCATACCCGAAAAGGATCCGCAGTGTGGCTGGTCCCGCACCGCTCATGCGCGCGACCAAGGTGTCGACCGTGGACAAAACCGCAAAGGCATCGCTCACGAGGTCGGTCCGATCTGTTTCGAATTCCGGCGAATGCAACGCCAATGTGGTGGCGGGTTGCACCGGCCCACCGATATGCACGGCGACGAGCTCGCCGCCTTCGGGTGCTGTCTCACCGAACAAGGCCAATATTTCTTTTGACGCGACGTGCTCGACAAACCGATTGACGATGAGGCCAAAGGCGCCATTCGCATCGTGACGGATCACGAGCACCACGGCCTTCGAAAAATTGGGATCGGATAGCGACGGTCGCACGACGAGAAGCCTTCCAACCGCCGAATCGGCGGCACTAGCCCCCCCCGGCGAGACCAATGACGAAGAGTAGAAGAACGCCTGCAAAGATCCGGGGCACGTCAGGGCATCTTGAGGATTGGCTTGATGGTTTTGCCGGAAATCGAATCGGCGACGGCCTCATTGATCTGCTCGAAGGGATAGTACGTCGCGAGCCGATCCATCGGAAAGCGGCCCTGGGCGTAGAAATCAATCAGCTGCGGGATGAAGATATCCGGCACGCTGGACCCCTCCAGAACACCCACCACCGTTCGGCCTCCGGTCAGCAAATCACGCGCGCTGAACTCAAAAGCACCGCCATGGTTCGGCACGGTGACGATGCCGCACACACCCCGCATCGTGAGACAGGCGATCGCATCCGTGAACGATTGAACGGTACCTGCGGTTTCCAAGACATAATGCGCGCCGCTGTCTGTGATCCCGCGAATACGGTCCGCCACGTCGCCGTCGGCGGCGTCGATGGTGTGCGTGGCACCGAGCTCGTGCGCCAACGCCAATCGGTCTTTGTTGATATCCACGGCGATAATCGTGGTGCAGCCGATGAGACGCGCCGCCATCACGCCACTAAGACCGACCGACCCCGCACCCATGACCGCGATACTGGTTCCGGCGCGCGCCTTGATCGTGTTGAGAACCGCACCGGCGCCCGTTTGAATCCCGCAACCCAACGGCCCAAGCAGTTCAAGCGGCACATCAGGATTGGTGACTTTCACGACATTGCGCTCGGTCGCCAGCGCATGAGTCGCAAAGGACGATTGC
>CALJDF010000153.1 GCA_938023835.1 uncultured Alphaproteobacteria bacterium | reverse complement strand
TTCGGCGACGATGCGCTTGGCGGCTGGAACGATCGATATCTTCGACGTGAACCGGATGGCGACCCAAACCTCGGCCATCGTCACCTTGGAAGAAGCCGATGCCGTCGTTGTGGGCGCAGAGCTTTCCAACATCTTTGCCGCGACGGGATCGCTTTCAGGCGGCGATGGCGAACCGGGCGCCCTGCAACTGATCCCGATCGAACGATTGAACGGCATCCTTGTTGTCGGCCAAAACAGGGAATTGGTCGAAGACGCCCGCGAGTGGATTTTCCGCCTTGATCGCAAGCGCGACCCCGCCGAGCGCCGCGTATTCGTCTACTACGTCCAGCACGGCGGCGCGGAGCGAATCGCCACGGCCTTGAACGAAATTCTCAGCGGAACCAGCGGTGGCGGAAGCAGCGAGAGCGACGCCTCCGACACGACGGCAACCCCGGCAGGATTGCTGGACGACAATCTGCGGATTTCGGTCGACAGCGAAAACAACGCGCTTTTGGTATCGACCACGACGCCGAACTTCACCCTGATCCTCGATGTGTTGCGGCGACTGGATATCCAACCGCTTCAGGTGATGATCGAAACCAGTATCTTCGAGGTGTCGCTACGCGACGACCTGCGGTTCGGCGTTCAGTATGCGATCAATAACGGCGGGATCGGGATCGGCGAAGGGGGCACGGCCTCGTTCAGCAACTCGACGAACACGACAAGTGGGCCTGGAACGATCGTGAATCCGGTCATTTCCCCGGTGCTCGCGGCCACCGGTACGTCGACCACGGTGGGCGGCTTCAATTTCACCATCGAGGGCGCCTCGGCGACCCGCTTCATCATCGATGCGTTGTCAGATCTGACCGAGATCAACATGATCTCCTCGCCCAACGTGATCGTCCTGAACAACAACACTGCCGCGCTCAACGTCGGCGACGAAGTGCCGATCATTACGCAAACGACGACCAGTACCGTCACGACCAACCCGTTGATCGTGAATACCGTCCAATACCGGCCGACCGGGGTGAGCCTCGAGGTCACGCCCCAGGTCAACGCCAGCGGCATGGTCACGCTGCGCCTTTCGCAGGCGGTCAGCGATGTCCGCGTCACCACGTCGTCGACCATCAATTCGCCGACCATCCAAAACCGCAGCCTGTTGAGCACCGTGTCGGTGCGTAGCGGCGATACCGTCCTTCTGGGTGGCCTGATCCGCGAATCGGCAGGCGACGGGCGCACCGGCATTCCGCTGCTCAACGAGTTGCCGATCGTCGGGAACCTCTTTGGCCGCACCACGGAAACCACCCAGCGGACCGAACTGGTCATCCTCATCCGGCCGGTCATCATCTCGACGCCCGAAGAAGCGACGAGCGTCACCCAATCGATGCGCAACAAGTTCCTCTCGCTAGTTCGCCAAGAACGCGAAGGCATCAGGCAACCCCGCGCGATTCCCGGCGCCGGTCGCTAGTTCAATCCTGCTGAGCTGATTGGCCGCCTATCGGCGGGCCTATTGCTGTGCGGCGCTGACCGTGTAGGTCCCGGTGCCGCCGCAACAATGCGCGACATCGACGTAATAGGCACCGACGGCCACGACACGGCTGAGGGACGCATTGTACCAGGTACCCGAGTCGTCATCTGCCGCCAAGATATTGCCCTCGCCGTCGCGCAACGTGAGCCGGACGTCGGCAGAACCCGACGTGCTGATCGAGAGTGTTGCCGGCGCATCGACTTGGATGCGGAACGTGTCGACATCCCCGCTCGACTCAATCCGGCCCGTCGCCGAGCCACTCAGCCCGGTTGCATTGGCAGCGTCGGCGGCATGATCGTCGATGACCGGCTCAATCGTGCCAGTGCCAGCCAAGACGGCGACGCTTTGTTCAGTATCGAGTCGTTCCACCACGTCGACAATTTCGATCGCGAAGTTCTCGACCGGGCGAAAGGCTTGTCCGGCGTTGAACGCGCTAAGAACGACGCGACCGGTCGGCACCGATCCGGGTATCGTGATTTCGGCTCTGATCGTGCTGGCATCAACGTAGGTAACCGTCCGAACGATAAGATCGCCTGGCACCTCGACCACCGGCCCGCCGGCATCACCGCTATAACCCGCGGCCGCTAGGGTGAGGGTCACCGTGGTGCCGCGCGGCACGAAGGCGACAAGCTTGATGAGCTCACGATAGGCCACCTCGGCAACGCACGAGACGCCGCATCCGGGGGACGCAATGGCTTCGGCAACGGTATCGCGCACCGAATCGGGAATCTCCGCACTATTCTCAACCAGCTCGCTCAACAAAAAGGCTGCCGCCGCCGCGCTATCGGCGAACCACCGCCCGCCTTCTCCATCCAAGCCGACGTACACACGCCCGCCGTCCCGTTCGACCACGCCACGTCGGTCCGTCGAGCCGCCCAGAGCCCGAAACAGGTCATAGGTACGTGCCATCGCGCGGACCAACGCTTGATCTGCTGCAGCAAGTCCTGCCGTCCCGGGGGCTTGTCCGAATTCAAGGAACTGCGGTACAAGGGAGCCGTCACCGGTCGCGCTGCGAGACAACGAATCGACCTCGCCTGCCAATTGCCGAACATAGTTGCTGTACACAGCTGAGTCGTAGCGCGCGACACCGGCAGCGTCGGCCGATACGGCAGGTATGGCCATCAAGATCCCGAGTGCCGCTGCGGCGATTAGCGCATGACGCATCGGGTTAGCCCACCACCGCCATGCATCGCTTAGGCACCCGCACCGACGTGCCCCGCGAGAACCATGTGAGGAACGTATTGCCGGTGCAGGTCGACCGCGTGATGCCGATCTGGCCAAACCCGTTGATCTTGATATCGGTCACCTCGACGCGCATGAACTGACCTTCGTCAAAGGTCACGATACCGCACCACCGCGCATCGTTTGCGTAGAGACCGTTCTGGGAACAAACGGTCTTGTTGATTAGCGGGGACTCGAGCGCCAGAACCGGATTGCCGGCGGTTCCCGTCGGCGGCAAGCCCGAATAGCGCGGCGCCGGAGAATTCGCCGAGACGACGTACTCGCTTTGCCGTGCCGGTGTGGCCTGGGCCACTTGAACCGCACCGCGCGACTGACGCAACGACTCCAACCGAGCATTCGCCAACAACGCCGTGGGCGACGATGGATGGGCGACCAGGATGTCATGGTAACGCCGCTCCGCATCGGCGTAGCGGCCTTGCAGTTCGAGTTCGTAGGCGGTTGCAAATCGCGACTCCGGTGTCGTCGCGATCGTGGTCCCGACAACCGGTGGTATCGGCGGAACGGGGCGAACGGCCACCGGTGCAACCGGCACGCGCGCGACGGCGGGAGCACTCGACACCGGCGCGCTGGTGCGGGCACCGATGACCCAAGGGCCATCGCGCCCGGCATATTGTTGCGCCAACGATCCGGCGCCGCCCCGCGCGATCCGCAGCGTCTCCGCACTGCGGGGGGCATCCAACCGGACCGGCGTCACCTGGGCGATTTGCGCCGCCGCCAGTGGTTGCGCGCGTCCATCGCCGGCAATCAAAACGGTACCCGTCGCGGCAAACGAAGATTGCGCCGCCAATCGCGGTGCGGCCGGCGCAGGTTCGACCATTGCGTCGGTGCTCACCGCCGGCGCGTCTGGTGTTTCAAGCGCAGCCACCTGAGTCGCACCACCCAGAACCCGCGTCACGTGGGCAGTGCGTCCAGCGTAGGCACCGCCGGTCGCGCCTATCGTCGTCGGCGCAACCGTCGTGGCGGCATTCTCGATCGGCCGCGCCGCCGGTGAGCGCGCGGGTTGTTGACCGATCCGTTCACCGGCATCGACAGCCGCCAACTGAACCGTGGGCGCGGGTCGGGGTGCCGGCGCGCTGGCCAATAGCCGTGTCATCTCCTGCGGTGAAGCGGCGGGTGCATCGGCGACAACTTGCCGGTTTGCCGACGGCGACGTCGCGGAAACTTGCGGCGGCTGACTTGCGGCCTGCGCCAACAGAACGCCGGGATACGACGACGCCCGCTCGTTGCGCCATGTATCGATCTGCGCCACGGTCATTTCTTCTTCGCTGACGAGTTCGCCGCCACGAAATGTCGCGCGAATATGCGCGCCGCTGGTACCGATAACCGTGAAGTCCCCTTCGCGCACCCCATCGGCATAGGACCCGACGATTACTTCGCCGTCGGGATAGGTTGTGATGACCTCGCCATGAAACTCGCCCGCACGAAATGTCCCTTCGTTGCGTTCGGACTCGATCCCTTCGACGTACCAGACCAATGTGCCGCGACCGGACAGTCGGCCCTCCTCGCAGGTGCCGAACCAGCGAATTTCCTCGTCGGCACGCGCAAACGGATTGCTCGTGCCGCACCTTGAAACGTGGTCGACGATCCAACCGGGTTCACCCGCCACGACGGAGAGCGCGCCATCGCCGCGGTCAGCGCCGAGGAGCGGCGCCGGTGCGGTTTGCGTCACCCCGGCAACGGGTTTGAGTTCGGGGGCATTGCCGCCGGTCATCAGGCTAGAAAGTCGGTCGACGCCCGGCAGGTCGCTCATGAACGAACAACCGCTCAAAGCGATTGCGAGCGCACCAGCGGCGAGAAGCGGTT
>CALJDF010000152.1 GCA_938023835.1 uncultured Alphaproteobacteria bacterium | reverse complement strand
GGTGGCCTCGAGGTAAACACGGAGGCACGGGTCTTGAGGCAGGACGGGACACCGTTTCCCAACCTTTTTGCCGGCGGCGGCGCGGCGCGTGGCTTCTCAGGGCCGGCCGATTGGGGGTACCTGTCAGGGTCGGGGCTGATGTCGGCAACCAACCTCGGCCGTTTGGCCGGTGAAGCGGCGGCCGACCTGGTCGCCAAGGGTTAGAGTCGGGTCCAACGCGCCCGCTACCCCTTGCAGGTTCGCAGCGGAAGGCGCATGTGGGTGCGGGGCGATCTGACCCCGGCCCTATGAGAGCGAGCGACTTGACTACTTCGTTCTATGACGACATCCAGCCCGTCGCCGATTTCGGCCAAGTGGTCGATCAAAGCGCCTATCGGGCGCTGCCTGGTGACTGGTGGGTCGGGGTCACCGATGTCGTCCAGTCGACCGAAGCCATCGTCGCCGGGCGCTACAAGGCGGTGAACCTTGCGGGTGCCGCGGCGATTAGTGCGGTGCTCAACGCCCTGGACCAAGCCAGCTTTCCCTTTGCGTTTTGTGGCGATGGCGCCCAGTTCGCAATCCCGGGGAATGCAGCGGACGTTGCGCGCGAGGCGATGCAGCGGACCGCGACTTGGGTGCGCGATGAGCTGGGCCTCGAGTTGCGGGTTGCGCTCGTCGCGGTTCGCGACATTCGTGCGGCGGGTTCTGACGTCAAGGTCGCCCGCTATAGCGCGTCGTCGGCCGTCGACTACGCGATGTTCACCGGGGGCGGCATGAACTGGGTGGAAACGGAACTCAAGGCCGGCCGGCTTGGCCTGGAACCGGCTGCCCATGAGGCGCAGCCCGATCTTGCCGGCCTATCCTGTCAGTGGGGTGCGATACGGTCGCGCAACGATGAGATTCTGTCGATTATTGTGCGCCCCAAAGGGGCTGTACAGAGCACGGCCTATACTGACGCGATCACGCGTTTGCTTGCGGCCTTGAATAAGGAAGATCGGGTTAGCCCGGTGCCCGCGCAGGGGCCCGACCTCGGTTGGCCGAACGGCAGCATCGATCTGATGAGCCGTCTCAAGCGGGGCGGCGCGTCGTTGGTCGCGCGGCGCGTCCGCTTTTTGGTTCAGACGGCCCTGTTGTGGCTACTGTTTCGATTTCGGATTCGGTTGGGCGATTTTGACCCGGCGCATTATCGGCGGATGGTCTCTGCCAATACCGATTTTCAAAAGTACGGCGATGGGCTCTATCTCACCGTCGATTGCAGTGCGGCGGTGGCCCAAAAAATCGAATCGTTGCTTGCAAACGGGGCCGCGGACGGTTCGCTGATCTATGGCCTCCATCGCCAACAGGAGGCGTTGCTCACCTGCATCGTGCCGTCGATTGCTACGGACTCCCATTTGCACTTTCTTGACGGTGCCGGGGGCGGCTACGCCGCGGCGGCCGCACAGCTTCGGTAGCCAGGGCGCGACGTTGGCCTAGACGGGTTTTTCGCCCTCGACGGTGGTGCGATGCATGTGCCGAATGTATTGCCCATCGAAGGGCGTGGCGTGATGTAAAATGCTGCGGTTGTCCCACATCACAAGGTCGCCGACCTGCCACCGGTGGCGGTAGACGAAGTCCTCGCGCGCCCAATGTTTCCGGAGGAAAGAAAGGATGTCGTCGGACTCGGTGTCACTGACGTCCAAAATTTTGTCGACGAATACCCCGCCATAAAGCGCCCTGCGCCCGGTCTTGGGGTGGGTGCGGATGAGCGGATGCGCTACCCCTTTGACCAAAGCGAGTTGGGCGTCGGTGAACTTTGGCGCCGTGGTTTTGTTGAGGCCGTGCAGGGCTTTGAGCCCTCCCAGACGCGACTTCCACTCCTTGGGCAGGGCGTCGTACGCGGCGAACTGGCTGGCAAAGAGCGTGTCACCGCCTTTGGGCGGGATTTCGACTGCGTAGAGGAACGAGCCCATGCTCGGGGTTTCGGTGAACGATACGTCGGTATGCCAATAGCGGCCCGCGTCAACAAGGCCGATCGCCTTGCCCTCGGCGTCGGTCTTGTTGGACAACACCAAGACCTCGGGATGTCCATCGAGTTGGTACTGGTGGAGGATATGCACCTCGAGCGGCCCAAATCGACGCGAAAAACCGATATGGGCATCCGGCGACAAATCTTGGCCGCGAAACACCAGGACGGATTTTTCGTAGAACGCTTGTTCAATGTCGGCAAACGAAGTGTCGTCGACCGGGTGCGAAAGGTTCACTCCGGCGACCTCGGCGCCAACGTGGTCGTGGAGGTTCGTCATTGTCATGGTCATCGCGGTATCATCGGTTTGACGCACAGAAGGCGCAAGGGCGCCGAGCTACGAAACAAGGAAGCAACATGGATTTAGGGCTGAAGAACAAAGTGGCGATCGTGACCGGGGCGTCGAAAGGAATCGGGGCCTCTTGTGCCGAAATCCTGGCCACCGAGGGCGCCAAGGTGGTGCTGGTCGCGCGCACGCCGCGCTATCTCGATGCCTTGGCGAAGCGGCTTTCGAAACGGTATCGCACCGAAGTGGGGTTCATTGCCGCCGACATGGGCCAGCGCGGTAGCGCCGATCATGTGGCGAAGCAGGTGGTGCGTGAATTCGGTCGGATCGACATCTTGATCAATTCGGCGGGCTCGTCGCAAGGCGGCTTGTTCTGGGAGGTCACCGACGACACGTGGGACAGCGCGATCCAGCTCAAGTTCCTCGGCGCGGTGCGTATGGTGCGCGCGGTGCTGCCGACGATGCGGCGTCAGAAATACGGCCGCATCGTCAACGTTGCCGGCAATACCGGGCGCCAACCGCATCCGCGTTTGCTGCCGGGTGCGACCACCAACGCGGCGTTGCTCGCCTTCACCAAGGGTTTGTCCGAAGAAATCATGAAGGACGGCGTGTTCATCAACGCGCTCCAACCGGGCCCGACCCAAACCGAGCATTGGGGCAAACTGATGGCCAACCTGTCGCGCGGCACCGGCCTGTCGCCCAAGGCGTTCGAGAAGGAGTTCATGAAAGAGATCCCCATGCGCCGCGTCGCCGCCGCGATCGAAATGGCGCGCCCGGTGATCTTCATGGCGAGCGATCTCGCGAGCTATATGACGGGCCGCTCGATCATCGTCGACGGCGGCTGGACGAAGGATTTGGCTTAGGGACTCTCCGTCGGCCGCCCACTAAGCGCTTTGGTCAACTCCCTCTCCATTCGACGAAGTCTGGCGATTGCCGTCACAGAACTGGCTGAGGATATCGGACCGGTCCTTACGTCGCGTTTGTGCTCCTCTTGCCCAATGAGACGCAGGACGAGCGGCAATCGTTCAACAGGTTTTTGCACCGATCTAAGACTCCGCCAGGTGTCTCGTATTGCAATGTTCTTGCTGTTTCTTTCACGAGTGCCGCCGTTCTCAAGAAGTACGACGCCGGTTGTCGTTGGGTTGCGTTGAATCCGCGTCACTTGCACTTTGTGAATTGTTAGGCCTTGCCGACGGGCAATCGCCTTGATTTCTGAAATAAGTTCTCCAGGAACAGATTTGCCGGACAACGTTATGTCATCGACGTAGAGCGACATTTTTACGTCGTGCTGAGCGCATCGTGCCGCTATCTGGTCAAACATTCTGAGATGGGCCAGTTGGCATAGAATGGGGCTCGCCGAGAATCCAAGTGGGACAGTTCCATCTATCGTGCAGCATTTCGCCAGGGCACCAGCCAAGTAATCGATCATGCCTAGTTCATGGTTGAAGAATCGAAAAACGTGCTCAGAGGTTGTCGAAGGATAGAACAGCTTAACATCCATCGTTGCCACCACATCTGCCCCGACGTGTACCAATGCGTTTGATCTGATTGAGTGACCGCGCCACGGCGCATTTCGATCCGCGCGGGCCCCGATTGATCGCGCCGGTCGAGGTGCCGTTTCCGCTGATCGAGATGACCGTTGTGATCGAGACATCGGCCAGTGCCACGGATACGGCGGCGCTGCGCGACGATATCCCCGCCTACTGCCCGATCTGGCAACTGTTTGCCCGGTCGGGCACGCGATTTGAGGTCGATTGGCAAATAACACCGGGCGCCTAAGCGTTGATAGTCCTGGACCTTGGCCGGTCTATTTATCTGGCGGCGTCACGCCGAACTCGGCGAGACGTTCCTTTTCGGTGACCCTGGGCTGGTCGTCCGCGAAGGCGTAGCGGTCAGGCTGGGCATCGACGTAGATGTGCCGCTTGAGGGCGAAGCCGTCGGCATCGTCCAACGCGTCGATCGCGATCGCGGTGAACAACTCGGGTTGGTTGGCTAGGCGACAGAACAACGACGTGCCGCACTTGTTGCAAAATCCGCGTTCGGCCCATTCCGAGCCCCGGAACCACGTGAGTGACTCGCCGCCTTGCGTGATGCGGACCGGCCCGTCGCCATGCACCGACATAAAAGGGCCGGCACTCCAGCGCCGGCACATGCCGCAATGACACACCGAGAAGGTCTCACTCGGTGTGTCGGCCGAAAACTGGACAGTGCCGAACAGGCACCGCCCGGTATGGGTGGTTCCCGCCATGATGCCTCCGTGGTGCCCGTTCAGTTAGGCCTTGGGATAATTGACGATGTCTTCCTTCGTCAGCCGCAGTTTGATCGAAGGGCGATCCAGGATGCCGTTGTACCATTCGGCTAACACCGGAAACTCCTTTTGCCAGTCCCAATCGCCATCGCCGGGTTCTAGTTTGCAGTCGGTAATCGGGTTGCGCAGGCTGAGGTAGGACAAGCTACCGGCCGACGTAACGTGCGCGATGTGGAAGCGCGAGGGCTCTTTCAGCCATTCTTTGGCGTCTTCGTTGAGGAGTTTGAGCGCCAACATGATCTTGCGCCGTTCGCGCAGCATGTAGTCGGTGTTCCACACCGATTTGTCGCGCCAGCTCTCGACGCGGATTAACGTGGTCGCATCGAATACGCCGTCACTCGTTACCATTTGGCGGCGCACATCCCATCGGCTTTCGTCACTAGGGAAAAGCGGCGCGGTCTTGTTGAAGGAATCCAGGTATTCGCAAATCAACAGGCCCCCGAACAACGGCTTGCCGTCGTCCTTCACAAACGACGGCACTTTGCCGAGCGGGTTGTATTTCCAAATTTCGGTGTCTTCGTCGAACGGCACTTGGCGTTCCATGTGCAGCTTATCGAGCACCCCGGCCTCGTGGGCGGTCACAAGAACTTTGTGGACGTATTCGGGGTTGGGCGTAAAGACGAGCTTCATAGCAGGGGTCTCCTGGTGTTTTCAGATCGGTGGCGTCGCGGTGGTGGGTATCGGCGCTAGAGCTTGCTGAGATCGGGGGTGCCGGCTTCGGGGACCAAGATACGGACGTCTTGGGCAACGATGAACTCGCGGGCTTTTTTGACGTAGGCCTGAAAGTCGGGATCGGCGGCGCATTCGGCGCGGCGGCGCTGCCGTTCGTCCAAACTGTCATACCCCCACATGTGGATGATCTGATTGGGGTTGCCGACTTCTTGGCGAAACATGCCGATGAAGTTGCCCAAGATGCGCTTTTGGACGTCACGGCCTTCTTCGTCGAACAGTTTTAGGAACAGCGGCACGGTGCCGGTTTTCAGCGTATAGGCGCGGTAGTCGATGAACATGGGCATCCTCCCCGGATCGGTGTGTTGTCGTTGGCTGACAATCTAAGCCCGCGCAGGGACGCATGCGAGAGCCTTTGGCACCTGCGCACGACAGGCGAAGCGGGGCCTGTCTTGCCTCATGTGGCGGTTCACGTCGCTTTTTCGTGCTAGGCTTTGGCCAGAAATCGCCAAGAAACGACGGGGAGGTATTCCGACATGGCAAAAGAAATTCTTGTTTCCTACGGCGTCGACGTGGACGCGGTGGCGGGCTGGCTAGGCTCTTACGGCGGCGAAGATTCGCCGCTCGACATCTCGCGGGGCATGTTCTCAGGTGAGGTCGGCAGCTTGAGGTTGCTGGACCTGTTTGATCGCTGGGGCATCAAGACCACGTGGTTCATTCCCGGCCATTCGATCGAGACCTTCCCCAAAGAAATGAAAGAGGTGCACAAGCGCGGGCACGAAATCGGCGTGCATGGCTATAGCCACGAAAACCCGATTGCGATGACGCGGGAGCAGGAAACGGTCGTTCTCGACAAGTGTATCGATCTGATCAAGAAGCTCACCGGCAAGAAACCACGTGGCTATGTCGCGCCGTGGTGGGAATTCTCCAACGTAACCAACGAGTTGCTGCTGGAACGGGGCATTCTTTACGACCATTCCTTGATGCATCACGACTTCCTGCCGCACTATGTGCGGGTCGGCGATTCGTGGACGCCGATCGATTATTCCAAGCATCCCGACGAGTGGATGACGCCGTTAAAACGCGGCAAGGAAACCGATCTCGTCGAGATTCCGGCAAGCTGGTATACCGACGACCTGCCGCCGATGATGTTCATCAAGAAGGCGCCCAACAGCCACGGCTTCGTCAATCCGCGCGACATCGAGGAAATGTGGCGTGACCAGTTCGACTGGGTCTACCGCGAATACGACTACGCGGTCTTCACGATGACGATTCACCCAGATGTCTCCGGTCGTCCGCAGGTGCTGATGATGCACGAGCGTTTGCACGAGCACATCGCGCGGCATCCGGGGGTTCGGTTCGTGACCTTTGAGGAAATCGCCAAGGACTTCCTCAAGCGGAGCCCACGGAAAAAATCCGGCGGCGCAAAAAAACGCCGCGAATAGCACCCCACCTGAGATCGGCCCGCCACGCCGCCGTTTGGCGCGCGGCGGGCGTCGGAGGTCACCGCCATGTGCGGATTATGCGGCATCCTCGGCGCCGGGGAGCATTGGACCGATTCGGACGATGCGCTGAAGAAGCGCGCCGGTGCGGAGACCCGTCGCCGCGAGCGGGCACATCAGATCGCGCTGACCAATCGCATTCTTACCCAATATGGGCTGAAGCTGACGGATTGGGAGGGATCGTCTTTTGTGTTGTCGAACCGAACCGGCGCCAGCGAGGTGATCGATCATTTTGCGGCCTTGTGGCCGACCGCAGAAAAGATGATCAAGCGGCCTTGCGATCCGCTAGACCCGAATCTGATTGCTGCCCTGGACGCCGCATGAGCCGCTACGCGGGATACCTACCCGTCAATGTGATCACGGGGTTCCTGGGATCGGGCAAGACGACGCTTCTAAAGCGCTTACTTGAATCGCCCGACCTGGCCGATACCGCCGTATTGATCAACGAGTTCGGTGAGATCGGGCTCGACCACCATCTGCTTGAGCAAGTCGATGAGAACATCGTGATGCTTCAGTCTGGATGTTTGTGCTGCACGATTCGTGACGATCTGGCGACGTCGATGCGCGATCTTTGGGAGCGCCGCGCGGCCGGGGAGTTCGCCTTTCGCCGTTTGGTTGTCGAAACCACCGGGCTCGCGGACCCTGCGCCAATCATCTACACGCTGATGTCTGACCCTGTGATCCGCTACCATTTTCGTCTCGGCAACATCATCACGACCATCGATGCCGTAAACGGCATGAGCCAGCTCGATCGTCAGCCGGAATCGCTCAAACAGGCCGCAGTGGCTGACCGCATCGTTCTTACCAAGACAGACATCGCCGATGACAGCATCACGGCATTGCGCGCACGTCTGCACGATCTCAATCCCGCCGCGCCGATTTTCTTGGCGCAAGACAACGTGACCGCCGGCAAACTGCTCACCAACGACCTCTATGACCCGAAGACCAAGTCCAAAGAGGTGGCGCATTGGATTGATGCACAGGCCTTTGATTCCGCCGAGCACCACCACCATGACCGCAATCGCCACGACGAAAGCATCCATTCATTCTGCCTCACCTTCGATCAGCCGATCGATTGGACCGCCATAGGTGTGTGGCTGACAATGCTGTTGCAGGCGCACGGCGAGGACGTGCTGCGGGTCAAAGGGTTGCTCAACGTGCGCGGGATGCCGGGACCGGTCGCGATCCACGGCGTTCAACATGTCGTCCACCCGCCGGTGCATCTCAAGCGGTGGCCCGATGCCGATCAGCACTCGCGGATCGTTTTCATCGTTCGCGATCTTGACCGCACGGCTATCGAGACCTCGCTTGCCGCTTTCAATGCGCTGGCCGAGAACCGTTCGGCGGCGGCGTGAACGGACTCACGCGACCCGGTGCCAAGGTGGTATAACCCCGCGCCATGGATTTAGATAACCTGACAGCCGCCCAACTGGGCCGCGCGATGCGCGACAAGAAAACCGACCCGGTTGCGGTCACCGACCACTTCCTATCGCGGATCGCGGCGCATGCCGATCAATCCGTGTTCATTACCGTGACGGCAGATCGCGCCCGCGAAGAGGCGCGGGCCAGCGCTGCCCGCTACGCCAAGGGCCATCCTCTGGGTCCGCTGGATGGGGTCCCGGTCGCCTGGAAGGACCTCGTCGATGTCAAAGGGGCGCCAACGACGTGTGCGTCCGAGATATTCCGCGATCGCGAGGTCGCCGAGCAGGACGCTCCCATTGTCAAGAATTGCGCTGCCGCCGGCATGGTCGTGCTGGGCAAGGTCAACCTGACCGAGTTCGCTTTTTCAGGCCTTGGACTGAACCCGCACTACGGAACGCCGGTCAATCCCCATAGTCCCGACGCGCCGCGCGCGCCGGGCGGCTCGTCGTCGGGATCTGCGGTTTCGGTTGCGGCAGGCCTTGCGCCCATCGCGATCGGCACTGACACCGGCGGATCGGTGCGTATCCCCGCAGCCTTCAACGGCCTTGTCGGCTACAAATCGTCGCAGGGACATATCAGCAAGGAGCGCGTGCAGCCGCTCTCACTGACCCTCGATACCGTTGGTCCCTTGGGTCGGTCCGTCGAAGACTGCGTGCTGATGGAGCGGGTGCTGCGCCAACAGCTTGTGGTCGTGCCACGCGCAGCCGGCCTCGCGGACCTCAAGTTGGTGGTGCCCGAGAATCTCGTTTTCGAAGAAGCGCAGGATGCCGTGGTCGCCAACTTCGAAGCGGCGTTGTCGAAACTATCGGCGGCCGGCGTGTCTATTGAGCGGCGCCACTTCGAGGTTTTCGATGCGATGCTGGATTCGTCGGCAGTGCACGGCACTTTGGCGACCGCCGAGGCGTTCTACAATCTCGGCGAATATGTCGACGGACCCGAGGGGCAGAAGGTCGACCGCCGGGTCGTTTCGCGCATCGAACGTGGTCGTGCGCAAACAGCCGCCGATTACATCGCCATTACCGAGGCCCGTCGCACTCTAAACGCAAAGCTCGGCGCGGAGATGGAGGGGCCGACATTCATGGTCATGCCGACCGTGGCAATCACGGCGCCGGAAATTGCGCCGCTCGACGCGGACGACGATGTTTTTCACGCCACTAATATGACCGCCTTGCGCAATACGATGATCGGCAATTATTTCGACCTGCCGGGGTTCACCGTGCCCTCCGGGGTCGACGGTCAAGGATTGCCGACGGGTATCCTGTTCAATGCCTACACACGTCAGGATGAGATGTTGATGTGTTACATGCAGAGCATCCAACGGGCGTTGGACGTCTAACCGAATCCCGATCAGTCATGATAGGGGTTGGGTTGCCGGAGGGGCTATGGACCTAAGCAAGGCAACGGCAGCAAGCATCGGTCGCGGCTTGCAAAGTGGCGCACTTGATGCCGTCGAGGTCGTGACTTTCTTTCTTGATCGAATTGCGGGCTACGGCGATCCGGCCGTGTTCACGGCGGTTACCGCAGATCGCGCGCGCGCTGAAGCCGAAGCCGCGGCGCAACGCATTAAACAAGGCAACAGCCGCGGCCCGCTAGATGGCGTACCGATCAGTTGGAAAGACTTGTTTGATATGGTCGGTACCCCGACAACATGCGGTTCGGCGCTGTACCGCAATCGAGATCCCGCCCGCGAAGATGCCGCTGCCGTGGCGCATGGCGCTGCTGCGGGGATGGTTGCGGTGGGAAAGGTCAACCTACCGGAGTTCGCATTTTCGGGTTTGGGACTCAATCCGCACTACGGCACGCCTGTCAATCCGCACGATCCGAACACACCACGCGCGCCGGGGGGATCATCCGGCGGTTCGGGCGTCTGCGTGGCGGCGGGTCTTGCGCCAATTAGCATTGGGACCGACACCGGGGGGTCGGTGCGCGTCCCTGCATGTTTCAACGGGTTGGTGGGGTACAAGTCCTCCGAAGGCCACATCGGCAAGCAAGGGCTCGCGGCCCTGTCTCCAACCCTGGATACCATTGGACCCCTAGCCCGGTCGGTCGAAGACTGCGTCTTGTTGGAACGGGTCATGCGAGGCCGTAAGCCAATCGCCATGGACCGCGCGGATTTGAGCGACATCACATTGGCCGTTCCGACAAACGTCGTTTTTGACGGCGCGGAGGAAGCCGTCGCCGCCAATTTCGACGAATCGATCGAGAAGTTGGCGCGTGCCGGCGTGCGCGTGCGGCGGGAGTCCGTTGACGTGTTGGACGACGCACTGACATTGACCGACCAACGCGGGCTTTTGGCTGGGGCAGAGGCTTGGCACGTGTTGCGCGATGTGTTGGAAGGGCCGGACTACAAGAAAATGGACATCCGGATCTGGCATGACTTAACCTTGGCGAGATCGGCGACTGGCGATGACGTGCTGAGCCTTCAAGAGGGGCATGCGCGGATGCGTGCAGCCTTGGCTGACTTGCTTGGCCCGACCGGGCTGTTGG
Organism: uncultured Alphaproteobacteria bacterium; assembly: GCA_938023835.1. Lineage (GTDB taxonomy): Bacteria > Pseudomonadota > Alphaproteobacteria > SHVP01 > SHVP01 > CALJDF01. The sequence goes on along the minus strand of CALJDF010000152.1, from coordinate 3,492 downwards.
CAATGCCGACAACGAAGAACACTGCACCGCCGATCGCCGACTTGGAAGCCGATTGGGAGGAATACACGACCCAGAACTGGCTTGCGTTGGGCAATACAAACCTCGGCAATATCCTAGGGGTCGCCGCACTCACATTGCCGAACGGAACCAACGCCAACAACTTGCCGACGGGCTTCATGGTGTGCGCGCCCGGCGGCCAGGACGAGCGCCTGCTGGCGCAAGGCCTAACGATCGAGACGGTCCTGGGTCGGTAAGGAGCGCGGATGTCTGAGTCGTCATCAACCCCGCGTATCGTGGGTGGCCTCTATGAGGCCTTTCATGCGGTGCCGGATCCGGTTGCAGCGATCCGCTATTGGCAGTCCTTTGGTTACCGGGTCGGCCCTGAGGGCCGGTTAGATGCGGCGGACGCCAAGAAACTCTACGGCGTGAACCTGGGCTTGCGTTCGATCCGGCTCCACCACCAACAGGCCGACCATGGGTTGGTGCGTCTCATGATTTGGGATGGCGCGGTCGGCGAAGGCCTAGGCGCCCGTCCAATCCGCGGTCTCGGCACGCGATGGACAGGACAGAAGACCCTCAACATGGCCCGCCTGAATGACCACACCGAAGCCGCGCAGGCCACCGGCGAGGACATGTGGGTCGTGCCGCCGTTCTTTGTCGGGTTCACGCCACCGGCGGCGCGCGCCCCGTTTGCCGAGGCTCTGCCCGGTGTGCGCGAGATGGTGGTATTGCGGGCGCATAGCCGCCAAGTATTCATCGAGTTCGTCGGGTGGGAATTGCCGCAATACGGCCGGATCAATCCGCACTGTCTCTTTCAAACCAGTCAGTTCACCCACCAGTGCTTGATGGTGCAGGACGACAGCAAAAAGAGCCTCGCGTTTTACGACGACGTTCTTGGCATGGTTCGATTGAACGATTCGACCACGACCTTTACCCCGGACATCGGGCCTAACCGAATCTTCGATCTTGCGGACGGTGAGGCCTTTCACGCGACGGATTTCGACGATCCGCGGTCGACCAATGTACCGGCAGAGCGGCGTTCGGGACGGTTGAAAATCATCCGCCTGGAGGAAGGGCGGCCCGTGGCGGATTGGCGCGACGTGTCGCGCCCAGGCCATCTTGGCTACACCGGAAATACTATTCGTGTGAACGATATCGACGGCATGCGGGATCGCGTGAAGGTCGGTGGTGGAAGCGCGGTGACTGCGGTGGTCGCGGATGAGTTTGGCCGCCGTGCCTTTTCTTTCGATTCGCCCGATGGCTACTTTTGGACGGCTATCGAGGCGTGACGACGCCACCACAAGAACGTGATCTTGTCGAGGCCGTTCTCACCAACCCTTTGAACGCAACGCTGCTGTCCGCGTTGAGCGACGAAACGCTGCCAAATTGGTTTCTAACGGCCGGGTGCGTTTGCCAAACGGTCTGGAATGCCGTCACGGGTCGCGATCCCACGTATGGCATAGAAGATCATGACGTTTTCTATTTTGATGGGTCGGATCTGTCCTACGAGGCCGAAGATCGGGCCGTGAATGCTGCGCTGGCTAGGCTCAGTGCAAGCAACGCAGCCACGGTTCAAATCCGTAATAAAGCCCGCGTGCATCTTTGGTATGAAGATCACTTCGGTGTCCCCTGTGCGCCACTTCAGTCCGTCGAAGCGGGGATCAACCAGTTCCTTACATTACCGACCGCAGCCAGTGTCCGTCCCACGGGCAACGGATCAGGGGGGGTTTACGCACCGAGCGGACTCGATGATGTGTTTTCGCTCACAATTCGACCGAATGTTGAGGCCGGACGCAGACGCTTGTACGAGGAGAAGTGCGCCTCGTGGCTTTCTCGGTGGCCCGAGTTGACAGTGGTGCCCTGGCACGACGAATAGTTGCACGGTGTGTGTTGTTGCCGGGTTCAATATCTGAGTGCGCGTGCAAAATGCTGGCGGATCGCCGCCTGGAGGGGCGCTAAGATCGCCGTGGAGGTGCGGCATGGCGTATGACGAAAAGCTCGCGGTCCGGGTGCGCACGGCAGTGGGGCGTCGCGACGATGTAACTGAACGCAAGATGTTTGGCGGGCTTGCATTCATGCTTCACGGCAACATGGCCTGCGGCATCATGAAAGAAGACCTGATGCTTCGGTTGGGTCCGGAAGCCGCGGCGAAATCGTTGAAGCAAAAACACGCGCGGCCCATGGATTTCACGGGACGTCCGATGACGGGCATGCTCTACGTTGCGAAGGACGGGATCCGGACGGCGAAACAACTACGCGCTTGGCTCGACAAAGCAGAGGCCTTCGCCGACACTTTGCCACCCAAGTAGCGGCGACCCTGCGCGCCAATCCCGACAACGTTGGAACCCGTCCGCCCCGTCCCGTGCGATCAGCGCGGCGTCGCGGAATGGAAGAGGTTTGGCGACAGGCCACATGGGCTGGAGGAATGTATGGAACGGGACGAAATTCGCGTGCCGATCGACGAGATTTACGTGCCCGTTGCCCGTCGTAAAACGCTCGACCCCGAGAAGGTGGACGTCCTCGCGGCAAGCATTTTGGAAGATGGGCAACAAAAAGCGATCTACGTCCGACGCGACGGCGCCCGTCACGTCCTTATCGAGGGATTGCATCGGCTCGAAGCCTGCAAGGCGCTTGGCGAAACGGCGATCATTGCCATGTTGGTGCAGGCCCGTCGCAAGTAGCGCCCTACTAGACGCGTCGCTTTTCGCTGCCGTGTAGCCCGGGTCCGGGGTCGAGTCCGAGTGCCCAGCGGCCCCAGGGCGGCATGTTGACGTCGAACGCCACGCCGATCTGGGTTGCCATCCCCTGAACATCGCGGAAATGGCGTTGCACCGGATTGTCGTCGGTCAGCCCTGAAGCACCCATCATCTGCACCAATCGTTGGGTGGCGCGCATGCACAATTTGGCGATAAGCCCGCGGTTCCTCACGATGGACGTGCGCTCCTCGTCGCTGAGGCGCCGCCCGCCTTTGCCGGCCTCGTGAAGAAAGGCGAAGTCTTTTTGCGCGACGATGTCGGCGGCATGAATCTCGGCTGCCGATTCTGACAGGCGTATCTGCACCGCTGAGCTTTCCGCGACCTTGTTGCCAAAGATCGCGCCCTTTTTGCTGCGCGTCATCTCTATGTAATGGGCGAGGGCGCCCTCGGCGGTGCCGATCAGTGGCCCGAGCGGGCTTGATCCCTGCACCGGCGCAAATTCCATGGAATAGATATAGCTGTCGTGGACGCCGGCCCCAGGCGGGTTCTGCTCGTTGAACGTGACGACCGGCATGATGCGATGATCGGGGACAAAGGTGCCCGGCACGTGGATGTCTTTGGTGCCAGTACCCTTCATGCCGGCGACAAACCAAGTGTCTTCAATCTCATAGTCCGAGCGCGGCAGCAAAACCTGGTGCCCGACGCCGTCGATCGGAAACAGCGCCATCGCCCAACCCGAATGGTCGACCCCGCTGGCGAAACCGACCGAGCCCGAGATGTTCACGCCGCCTTCGAC
>CALJDF010000151.1 GCA_938023835.1 uncultured Alphaproteobacteria bacterium | reverse complement strand
CGGTCATCGACGCGCTGATCGAAGAGATCGTCGGCGCCCCCGACCGACCGAGTTTGGTTGCCGCAACCCGTGCGCTAGATCGTGTTTTGCTGTGGGGTCACTACATGATCCCGCAATACTACGTGCCCATCGACCGACTGGCCTATTGGGATAAGTTCGGCCGCCCGGCGAAAGATCCGAAGTTCGGTGTCGATATTTTCTCGTGGTGGATCGATCCGGAAAAGCTGGCGAAGGTCGAGGCGGGACGGCAACCCTAGTGATGATGAATCGTTTCCTCGGCTCCCTGCTTTGCGCGACGATCGCCTTGTCGGCGACCGCCGCCCTTGCCGAACCGCGGCATGGCATTTCGACCTTTGGCGACCTCAAATACCCCCCTGGGTTTGATCACTTCGACTACGTCAATCCCAATGCGCCCAAAGGTGGCGTGCTGCGTCTCGCTGGCGGCGAAGGCACGTTCGACACCGTCAACCCGTTCACGCTGAAGGGCATCCGGTATCGCGGCAGGGCGGGGTCTGTCATGTCGCTGCCCTACGAAACCCTGATGGCGGGCGGATCGGACGAACCCGACGCGCTCTATGGTTTGGTGGCGGAGACCGCCGACCTCGCACCGGATCGCACCTCCATCATGTTCAAACTGCGCCCCGAGGCCCGCTGGCACGACGGCACGCCGATCACCGTCGAGGACGTCGTATTTTCGTTCAGCGCGCTGACAACCGACCCTGGGGCATTCCCGAGTTATCGAATCATTCTGCGCGATGTGACGGGCGTCGAGGCGGTCAGCGACAACGAGGTGCGCTACACCTTTGACCCCGATGCGGTTGCGTTACGGGATTTGCCCAACACGGTCGCAGCCTTACCCATTCTCTCTAAGGCCCACTTCGCGGGCCGCGAATTCGGCGAAACCACGTTCGACCCGCCGCTGGGCAGCGGCCCCTATCGCATTGCGGAAGTCAACGCCGGGCGGTCGATCGTGCTGGAGCGCGTTCCCGATTATTGGGGAGCGGACCTTGGCCTCAATCGCGGGCGCTTCAACTTCGATCAAATCCGGCTTGAGTTCTACCGCGACCGCGACGTGCAGCACGAAGCATTCAAGTCAGGCGCGTTCGATTTTCACGAGGAATTCACGTCCCGCATCTGGGCGACCGGGTACGACTTTCCCGCGGTACGCGACGGTCGCGTGATCAAGGAAGCCGTGCCGAACGGCGGGCCGGCCTCGCGGCAGTATTTCGTCCTCAACCTGAGACGGCCCAAGTTTCAAGACCGCCGTGTCCGGCAGGCGATCAATCACACCTTCGATTTCGAGTGGACCAACACCAATCTGTTCTACAGCGTCTATGAACGCTCGGGCAGCATTTACCAGAACACCGATATGGCGGCGATCGCGCCACCCGACGATGCGGAACTGGCCCTTCTGAAGCCGTTTGAAGACCAACTACCACCGGAGGTGTTCGGCCCGGCCTACCGTCAACCGCAGTCGGACGGCAGCGGCAACAACCGCCGCAATCTGCGACGCGCACAACAGCTTTTTGCCGAGGCGGGCTGGACGGTGCAAAACGGGCAACTGAAGAACGCTGCAGGCGAGGTGATGTCGGTTGAGTTCCTGACTTTCTCCCCCTCCTTCGAGCGTGTTTTTGCGCCCATCGTGCAGAACCTCAAACGTATTGGTGTTGACGCGTCGATCCGCATTGTCGATTCGAGCCAATACACGCAACGCGTCGACCAAGACCGAGACTTCGACATTACAACCGCGGCCTTCGGCGTTTCCGCAACGCCTGGCGTCGGCGAACGCGGGTTTTGGAATTCGGCTTTTGCCGATCAACCCGGCAGCAACAACGATGCTGGCGTCAAAGACCCCGTGGTGGATGCGCTGGTCGAGCGCTTGGCGAGTGCGAAGGATAGAGAAGGGCTGACCGTTGCGGCGCGCGCCTTGGACCGCGTCCTGTTGTGGAACCAGTACATCATCCCGCAGTGGTATCGCAGCACCTACACGATCGCCTATTGGGACATGTTCGGTCGGCCCGAAACGGTACCCACCTATTCGTTAGGCTTTCTCGACACGTGGTGGATCGATCCCGCCAAAGCGGCCCGCCTCAATCGCGACAAACCTTAGAATTCCGCTAGACTCACCGCCGCGATGACCGCCTACATCATCCGACGCCTACTGTTTATCGTCCCGACCCTGTTCGGGATCATGGTGATCAACTTCGCCGTGGTGCAGTTCGCGCCCGGTGGCCCGGTCGAGCAAATCATCGCCCAAGTTACGGGTACGGCCGTCGATGCCACCGCGCGGATCAGCGGTGCCGGCGGTGGCGACGCGCCTCAATCGCAAGCCCAGCAGGGGGCCGCCAGCACCGTGGGCGTCGAATCGCGCTATCGCGGTGCCCAGGGCCTCGACCCCCAGTTCATTGCCGACTTGGAAAAGCAATTCGGCTTCGACAAGCCCATGCATATCCGCTTCATCAACATGATGGGGAACTACCTCGTTTTCGATTTCGGTGAGTCCTTCTTTCGCGACCGACAAGTTGTCGATCTGGTCCTCGAGAAAATGCCGGTATCGATCTCTCTTGGGCTCTGGACCTCGATCCTGATCTATCTGATTTCGATTCCGCTCGGCATTCGAAAGGCGGTGCACGACGGAACGCCCTTCGACATATGGACAAGCAGCGTCGTCATTGTAGGTCAGGCCATTCCCGGCTTTCTCTTCGCAATCCTGCTGATCGTTCTTTTCGCCGGCGGCACTTATCTTGACTGGTTCCCTTTGCGCGGCTTGGTGTCGGAGAATTTCTCGGAACTCAGTACGCTCGGCAAAATCGGAGACTATTTTCATCACATTGCGCTGCCGGTCACCGCACTGGTCATCGGTGGATTCGCAGGCCTGACACTGCTGACCAAAAATTCATTCTTGGACCAAATCAATCAGCAATACGTCCTGACCGCGCGAGCAAAGGGCCTTACCGAGCGGCAGGTGCTGTATGGGCACGTCTTTCGCAACGGCATGCTCATTGTTATTGCCGGGTTCCCCTCGCTGTTCATCAGCATTCTGTTTGCTGGCTCGTTACTGATCGAGATCATCTTTTCGCTCGACGGCTTGGGCCTTCTTGGTTTTGAGGCTGTGATCAACCGCGACTACCCGGTGATGTTCGGGACGCTGTTCTTCTTCACGCTACTCGGCTTGTTGTTCAATCTGATCGGCGATTTGATGTATGTGATCATTGATCCGCGTATCGATTTCGAGCGTCGTGATGTCTAGCGTCGACCTTGCCCCTGCGCCAACGATGCGCCGCTTTTTCGGTATGCGCATTACACCATTAACCCGGCGACGCTTTCACAACTTTCGCAAGAACCGACGCGGCTATTGGTCGATGTGGATTTTTGCGACGCTTTTCTTGCTGACGCTATTTGCCGAATTCCTCGCCAACGACCGTCCGCTAGTCGTGAAATTTGACGGCGACCTTTTATTCCCGGTCCTCACAGACTACGCCGAAACCCGATTTGGCGGCGATTTCGAAACCGCAGCGGATTATCGCGATCCCTTTGTCCAGGAACTGATCGCCGAGAAGAACGGCTGGATCATCTGGCCACTGATCGAGTTCAGTTTCGATACGATCAACTACGACCTGCCGCAACCCGCGCCCTCGCCGCCGTCACCCGAGAACTGGCTGGGCACCGATGATCAAGGGCGCGATGTCACGGCGCGGCTGATCTATGGGTTCCGAATTTCGATCCTCTTCGGTCTGGTGCTCACGGCGGTGAGTTCGGTAATCGGCGTCTTGGCCGGCGCGGTACAAGGCTATTTCGGCGGCTGGACGGATCTACTGTTCCAGCGGTTCATCGAGATTTGGTCGGGCATGCCGACCCTCTTCTTGTTGATCATCCTGGCCAGCATCGTGACGCCAAATTTCTGGTGGCTGCTGGGGATTCTTTTGCTGTTCAGCTGGATGGCGCTTGTGGGCGTGGTGCGGGCAGAGTTTCTACGCGCGCGCAACTTCGACTATGTGCGCGCGGCGCGCGCTTTGGGTGTGCGGAACTCGACCATCATGCTCAAGCATTTGTTGCCCAACGCGATGGTGGCAACGATCACCTTCCTACCCTTCAACTTGGCCGGCGCCGTGACCGCGCTTACCAGTCTCGACTTCCTGGGGTTCGGTTTGCCACCGGGCTCGCCCTCGCTCGGTGAACTGCTGGCCCAAGGCAAAGCGAACCTTCAAGCGCCGTGGCTCGGTCTGACCGGGTTTTTCACCCTGTCGATCATGCTCACCCTTGTGGTCTTTACCGGCGAGGCCGTACGCGATGCGTTCGACCCGCGCAAAACGTTCAGCTGATCATGGCTTTTGTCGACGTCAAAGACCTCTCGGTCGATTTTCGCAGCAGCGAGCGCAGCGTACAGGCTGTGAAGAACGTCAGTTTTTCGATCGACGCCGGCGAGACCGTCGCGCTTGTCGGTGAAAGCGGATCCGGCAAATCGGTCTCCGCCCTGTCGATCCTTCAGCTCCTGCCCTATCCAATGGCATCCCATCCCTCCGGATCGATCACCGTCGATGGTATGGAGGTCGTCGGGGCCGAACATGCGGCGATGCGGCGCATCCGCGGCAATAAAGTGTCGATGATCTTCCAAGAGCCGATGACATCGCTCAATCCGCTGCACACCATCGAGAAGCAGATCAACGAGGTCTTATTGCTGCACCAGGGGATGAACAGACAGGCGGCGCGCGCGCGCACGATCGAATTGCTTAGCCTCGTCGGCCTACCCGATGTCGAGGCGCGCATTCACTCCTACCCGCATCAACTGTCGGGCGGTCAACGGCAACGCGTGATGATTGCGATGGCGCTAGCGAACAACCCTGAATTGCTGATTGCAGACGAACCCACGACTGCGCTCGACGTCACGATTCAGGCCCAGATTTTGCGCCTACTGCAACGCCTACAAGACGAACTCGGCATGGCGATGCTGTTGATTACCCACGATCTCGGGATCGTGCGGAAGATGGCCAAACGTGTTTGCGTGATGAAGGAAGGGGAAATCGTCGAGGCGAGCGACACCGAACAGATTTTCGAGCACCCCGCGCACGACTACACCCGCATGCTCATTGATGCCGAACCCAAGGGCATGCCCAACAAATCCAACAAGGACGCCCCGGTTGTGCTGCGGGGCGACAATTTACGGGTCTATTTCCCGATCCAGAAAGGCGTGCTGCGGCGCACGGTGGGCCACGTCAAAGCGGTGGACGATATCAGCGTCACCGTGCGCGAGGGGCAGACCGTCGGCATCGTCGGCGAGAGTGGGTCGGGCAAGACGACCCTGGGCCTGGGCTTGCTCCGCCTGTTGAGCAGTACCGGCGACATTACGTTTATGGACAAATCCATCCAGGGCCTGAATTTCAGCGCGCTTCGCCCGCTGCGTAAAGAAATGCAAATCGTCTTTCAGGACCCCTACGGCAGCCTCAGTCCGCGCCTCTCAATCGGCCAGATCGTCGAGGAGGGGTTGTTGGTCCACACGGCGATTCGCAATTATGAAGAACGTCGCGCCGCGATCGGGGCCGCCCTCGAAGAGGTCGGCATCACCGCCGATAGCCAAGACCGCTACCCCCATGAGTTTTCCGGCGGGCAGCGACAGCGCATCGCGATTGCCCGGGCCATGGTTCTCAAGCCGCGCGTCGTTGTTTTGGACGAGCCGACCTCGGCCCTCGATATGTCGGTCCAAGCGCAAATCGTCGACCTGCTGCGCGACCTGCAACGTAAACACAACTTGGCCTATATCTTTATTAGCCACGACCTGAAGGTGGTACGCGCGATGGCCGACGAAGTGATCGTCATGCGCGAGGGCCGTGTGGTCGAGTCAGGATTGACCGACAGTATCTTCGATCGGCCCGAAACCGACTACACCAAAGCACTCATGGCCGCCGCCTTCGACCTTGAGGTTGCGTTCGAGGACGCGATCTCGACGTAGACTATCTCTGCGGTTCGAGATCGGGGAGTTACGTGCGGATCACATCACCGAGCGCGGCCGTATAAACGGAACCTCGTACCGTCTTTTGGATGATGACGCTGCGGCCATCCGATGCATCGGGTTGGCGACGACAGAGATCATATTTCTCGAGCGTATCAATCGCCCGGGTGACCACTGGCTTCGCAAGGCCCAGCGCCGCTGAAAGACCGCGGACAGTGCTGGGTGCGGTGGCCGTGTAGACCGTGGCAAGAATCGCCAATTGGCGAACCGTCAGATCGGGGGCGTCGTTACGCACAAGCGAGGCCATCGCTTTTTGCCAAACGGCCAAGACCTGGTGGTTGGTGGACACATGACGACTCTAATGCGTCGACCTGGCCCGCAAAAGCGCTACGCCACCAGCAAATCTCTAAAGTCAGACGCCGGCATGGCTTTGTGGAAGAAATAACCTTGTGCATAGTCGCAGCCGGCGTCCTTGAGAAACTCGATCTGATTTTTCCGCTCCGTCCCCTCGGCAGCGAGATCGAGACCGAAGCTGCGGGCCATCTCGATAATCGTGCGCACAATCGTGACCGACTGGGGGTGATGCACCAGGCCAGAAATAAACGACTGATCGATCTTCAGATTATCGACGGGGCAATCGACAAGTTGCGACAGTGACGAATAGCCGGTACCGAAGTCATCGATCGAAACGGTGGTCCCGAGACTACGAAGATTCGCAATCGTCTCGTTGCGGGCACCGTGATCGTCCGCGATCGAATGCTCGGTCAGTTCTATGTCGACTCGCTCCGGCGAAAGTTTGCTACTCGACAGGGCGTCGTTCACCGTCTCCATAAGATCGTCTTGACTAAACTGTATCGCCGACAAATTGACTCCAAGGCGCGGTGCCCTGCCGCCTTTGGTTTCCCAGCTCTTGGCTTCTTCGAACGCGCGATGGAGGACCCATTCCCCGATAGGAATGATCAATCCTGTTGCTTCGGCCCGCGGAATGGACTCCGCCGGGCTGACTTTGCCTAATTTGGGGTGACTCCAGCGCAACAACGCCTCGGCGCCAAGAATGTCGCTGCTTTCAAGATCGATAAGCGGCTGATAGTTGAGATCAAATTCGCCATGCCGCAACGCATCAGACAACGCATGGTCCAACGCAAGTTCACGATTGAGTCGATCACGAAACGCAGGGCTAAAGAGCTCGACCCGATTGCCACCGCGCTGACGAGCTTCGCGTAGGGCGAGGTCAGAGGCATGAACGAGCTCATTCAATGTTGTGCCGTGAACCGGGAACATTGTAACACCGATGCTGGCGGATAGCCGGTAGACGTTGCGATTCACTTCGCAGGGATCGGCCAATAGGTTGAGAAGATCTCCTGACAGGCGGTCAATATCGTTCTCCGATCCCCCGATGGGTGTCACCAAAGCGAATTGATTGGTCGCGGTTTGGGCGATCATGGCGGAGTCGCTCGCGACCTGTCGCAGGCGCTCGCGCGCCTCCCTCAAAATGGAATCCCCCGCCTCATAGCCCACGGTCTGATTGACCTGTTGAAGGCGGTCAATGCGAACTCTAAGGAAAGCGACCTGACCGCCCGTTGTCAGCGCCGACGCCATCATCGCCCTGGCGGGCGCCCCGAGCGCAGCGCGGTCGCCCTCTGCCGAGACGACATCCAGCATGATGGGGCCCGAAGAGACTTCCGGTCGCGCGACGTTGACCAACGTAATGATGCGCGCTGGATTGCCGTGAATCCCGATCAATTGTTCGCGTAGCGACACCGAGAACTTTGTTCCGTCTCGATGTCGGAGCGTTCCCGTCATGGTGCCGCTAGGGGAACGAACCTCCCCGGCCTCAATTTTGAGGAAGTGAGGAGGCTTGCCGACGAGGGCGCCCGGGAGGTACCCGGCCAGCCGATTCAGCGCCTCGCTCATATGGACCACTTTGCCGTTTGCATCCACGACAAGCACCACACCCTGTCCAAGATCGGTCAACTTATCCCCAGAGTTAACCACACAATGTTGGGTCCTTTTGGACCACGA
>CALJDF010000150.1 GCA_938023835.1 uncultured Alphaproteobacteria bacterium | reverse complement strand
GGAGCCGATGGAGAAGTGCGCCGTGTGGAGCGCATCTCCGAGTAGAACGATGTTGCCGCGAGACCAATGGGTGTTGCCGAGTTCCGGGAAGGTGCGCCACTCCGACCGATTGCCGATCAGGGATACGCCATCGAGCTCTTTTTCAAAAAGCTGCTCGCAGAACGCGAGGCTCTGTTCCTCGGTGACATCGTCGAGGCCTGCACGCTTCCAGGTTTCTTCGGTGGTCTCGACGATGATCGTCGCATTGCCGTTGGCGTAGGTGCCCTTGTCGTATTGATAGCAATGCGAACGCCAAAGCCCGTGTTCGTCGCGCTTGAAGAAGAAGTTGAAGGCATCGAACCGCTTGTTCGCCCCCAGCCAAATGAACTTGTTGGGGCGCATCGCGACTTGCGGTTGGAAGTCCGCCTCGTACTTGGTGCGAATGGCACTGTTGATGCCGTCTCCCGCCACGATCAAGTCATGCGGGCCAAGGTCTTCGTGGTTTTCGATATGCGTATCGAAATGCAGGTCAACCCCGAGTCGCCGAGCGCGTTGCGCGAGGATTTGGAGAAGTCTGAGCCGGGCCAACCCGGCAAAACCGTGCCCGGTCGAGCGCAGTACTTCACCTTTGAAGTGGATATCAATGTCGTCCCAGTGGGTGAACTGCTGGGTGATTTCGTTGAGCGTCTCGTCGTCGGCGTCACCGAAGCCCGCCATCGTCGCGTCGGAAAACACGACGCCAAAACCCCAGGTCACATCGGCGGGATTCTGTTCGTAGACCGCGATGTCGGCATCGGGCCGCGCCTTCTTCATCAGGATGGCGAAGTAGAGCGACGCCGGGCCTCCGCCAATACAGGTGATCTTCATGCCGAGGCCCCTTCGTGGTTGCGCAAGGTTTGTTGGGCGATGATGAGTTTTTGAATTTCGCTGGTGCCTTCGTAAATGCGCAGCGACCGTATTTCGCGGTAGAGAACTTCGACCGGGTTGCCGGTGACGACCCCGAGACCACCGTGCAGTTGGACAGCGTTGTCGATGACCTGTTGCGCGATTTCGGTGGCGTGGAGTTTCGCCATGGCCGCTTCTCGGGAAATACGGGCGCCACTCGAATCCTTGGTCCAGGCCGCGCGATAGATCAGCAATGCGGCGGCATCGATGCTTAGGGCCATATCGGCGATGCGGCTCTGGGTCATTTGGTAATCGGCCAGCGGAGCGTCGCCGATCTGACGTTCTTTGACCCGTGAAAGGGTTTCGTCGAGCGCCCGCCGAGCAAAACCGAGCGCCGCGGCGCCGACCGTTGAGCGAAATGTGTCGAGCGTCGCCATGGCGATCTTGAATCCGTCACCTTCATTGCCGATCAAGGCATCGGCCGGTACGCGGCAGCCATCGAACTGAAGCCGACCCAGCGGGTGCGGCGCGATGACGGCGATCTTCTCGGCCAGATGTAGGCCCGGCGCATCAGCGGGCACGATGAAAGCGGAGAGGCCTTTCGCGCCGTCATCGCTGGTGCGCGCAAACACCATATACTGCGTCGCGATCCCGCCATTCGAAATCCACGTCTTTTCGCCATCAAGGACATAGGTGTCGCCATCGCGCCGGGCGGTGGTGGTCATGTCTGCCGGATTGGAGCCCGCGCCGGGTTCCGATAAGGCGAAAGCGCCGATGAGGCTGCCATCGGCAATACCGGGCAAGAGGGCGTCTTTTTGGGCGTCGGCGCCGAAGAGCGACACCGGCGCCGAACCCAGGCCTTGCATTGCAAAGGCAAAGTCGGCAAGCCCAAGGTGTCGGGCGAGGGTTTCGCGTACCAAGCAAAGACTAAGGACATCGAGCGATTGGTTGAGTCCGACCGGTGCCGGTACCGCATGGCGAAGCCAACCGGCATGGCCCAGGAGAGCGACCAGGTCCTTCGTCGCGACCGCTACGGTGTCTTCTGCATGGGCGCGTGCTTCGAATGCAGGCAAAGCCTCTTTTGCCCAAGCATCCAGCGTGTCCGCGAGGTCGCGGTGTCGTTCAGAAAAGAACGGCCAGGCGAGGTAGGAGCGGTCGGCCATCAATTGCCCTCAAACACCGGTGATTGTTTGGCGGCGAACGCTTCAAAAGCGCGCGTGAAGTCTTGGGTTTGCATGCAGATGGCTTGGGCCTGGGCTTCGTGCTCGATCGCTTCACCGAGCGCCATCGACCATTCTTGATCCATCATGCGTTTGGTCATGGAGTGGGCGAAGAAGGGGCCTTCGGCAATCTCGCGGGCCTTGGCTTGGGCGTGGCCGAGGACGGCATCGGGCTCGGCGAGTTCGTTAAAGAAGCCCCAGTCATGGGCTTGTTCGCCCGGCATCATGCGGCCGGAATAGAAAAGCTCCGCCGCCCGGCCCTGACCGATGATGCGTGGCAGCATGGCGCAGGCGCCCATGTCACATCCCGCAAGGCCAACACGGGCGAAAAGAAATCCAACCTTGCTGCGCGCGGTGCCGTAACGCAGGTCGGCGGCCATCGTGACGCAGGCGCCGGCACCGGCACAGATGCCGTCGACCGCGGCGACGATCACTTGGGGGCAGGCCCGCATCGCTTTGATCAAATCGCCGGTCATGCGGGTGAACTGCATCAGCTCGGGCATATCCATCTTGGTCAACGGGCCGATGATCTCGTGCACATCGCCGCCGGAGGAAAAATTGCCGCCGGCCCCGGTGACGACCACGGTTCGGACATCATCCGCCATTGTGAGGTCGCGGAAGGTGTCGCGCAGTTCGGCGTAGCTGTCGAAGGTGATGGGGTTTTTGCGCTCGGGTCGGTTCAGCGTGATCGTCGCAACGGAGCCTTCGACGAGCCAATCGAAGTGTTTGGGTTTGAACGCGGCGGCTTTGGTGGTGTTCATGTCGGGCGGCTTTCCAATTTGATCGAGGTTTCGTCTAGCGCGCCGGCAACGGAGCTCTTGAGCATCGCCAAAAGACTATGCAGGCGCGTGAGGTCGGCTTGTTTGGTATCGGCAAGAAGCTCGCTGATCCAACGGCGGTGGGCGGGGTGCATCCGCCCGAAGGCGTTCCGCCCCTTGCGTGTCAGACGCACGCGTTGAACCCGTTGGTCGGTCGGCTCGGTGCGGCGTTCGACGTGGCCCTCGCGTTCGAGGCGGTCGATCAAGCTCGTCGCATTGCCGTTGGTGACCATGAGGCGGCGTGACAGGGCCGACATCGTGAGGCCGTCGGTCTCACGATCGAGCTGCGCCAGGGCATCGAACCACGGCAGCGTGACGCCGAACTCGCGCCGCAGACGGCGACGAATTTCGGCTTCGATCATGTTGGAACAGGACAGCAAGCGCAGCCAAACGCGAAGGTCTATGCGGTCGTCCTGTGCGGCTGCGGCTTCGTAGTCCTGCGGTGGCGGGCTGATGTTCACATCACCTCCCCACCGGCAACGGCAATCGACTGCCCGGTGATGGAAGAGGACGATGGTAGGGCGAGCCAGAGCACCGCGGCGGCAACCTCGGCGGGGTCGACCAATCGCTGCTGCGGGTTGGTTGCGGCGATCGTTGCGATTGCCTCTTCCCGGGTGCGTCCGGATTTCTCGACGATTTTGTCGATGGCGTCGGCGACCATCGGTGTGTCCGTGTAGCCGGGGCAAACAGCGTTGACGGTAATGCCTTTACGCGCTGTTTCCAGCGCCGTCGCTCGGGTCAATCCGATGACACCATGTTTCGCGGCGCAATAGGACGATACGTAGGCGTAGCCTTTGAGCCCGGCCGTTGAGGCCATGTTGATGATCCGCCCGTAGCCGGCTTCGACCATCGTGGGAAGCACCGCCTGCATCGCGACAAAGGTGCTGGTGAGATTGAGTGTGAGGGTGTGGTCCCACTGCGCGCGTGTTTCTTTCAAGAATGGTATCGAGTCGGCGCCGCCGGCGTTGTTGACAAGAATCGTCGGTGCGCTTCCTGCGGCTGTCGCGGCACGCACCGTTGCTTCAACCTGTTCCGCATCCGTCGCGTCTGCGGCATAGCCGGTCACGGCCACGCCGTGCTTCTTGGCGAGCGCTTGGGCGACCTCGATGATATCGGTGTTGTTGCGGGCGGTGAGGGAGAGTGTCGCGCCGGCCTCGGCAAGCGCGTCTGCGACGGCGGCACCGATCCCGCGGCTGGCCCCCGTGACCAACGCGTGCTGGCCGTCCAACGGTTTGCTCACTTCCTTCGCCTTTCCTTCATCATTGTTTTAAGTTTAAAATAGTTTG
The DNA here is from genome assembly GCA_938023835.1 of uncultured Alphaproteobacteria bacterium. Taxonomy (GTDB): domain Bacteria; phylum Pseudomonadota; class Alphaproteobacteria; order SHVP01; family SHVP01; genus CALJDF01. Next base: position 5,180 of record CALJDF010000150.1, on the reverse strand, counting down.
GTGGGGCAGGCAATCGAGAGCGGTATGGAAATTCTACAACCGGACGGGTGGGCGAAGCCCAAGGGATACAGCAATGGCGCGGTTGCCGAGGGGCGGTTCGTCTTTCTTGCCGGGCAAATTGGTTGGGATTCGAATCAGAAATTGGTCAGTGACGATTTTGTCGCGCAACTCCGCCAAGCGCTGCTCAACATCCGGTCGCTCCTAGAGACCGCCGGTACGACGCCCGAAGCACTGGTGCGCCTCACGTGGTACGTCACGGATATGTCGGCCTACCGCAGTCGTGTGCGGGAAGTCGGTGCGGCGTATCAGGACGTTCTCGGAAAAGTCTTTCCGCCAATGGCGGTTGTTGCCGTGACCGAACTGGTCGAACCCGGTGCGATGGTCGAAATTGAAGCGACGGCGGTTTTGCCGCGCTAGACCGCGGCCGCGATTGATCCGCAGCTAATTCGACTTTTTGGCGATCAGGAAGACGGCTTTGCCGGCGCCAGGGCGCCATTCATGATCGATGGTGAAGCCCGCGTCGGTCACGGCCTTTTTGAGGTCCGTGGCCGTGAACGCGCGGAAGACGAGGCCAAACAGGCGACCAATCGGTGTTGCCAGGTTAAAAATGAATGAGGAATCCGCGGCGCAGATCGTGCTGCTGACGAAGATGCCGCCAGGCTTCAGCAATTTGTGGACCTTGGCGATTGCGGCTTCCTTGTTGGAGAGCAAGTGGAGAATGCTGAGCCCCAGCACCACGCCAAATGACTCCTCAGGGGCGTCGAACTCTTCGATGGTGTCATGAAGAAAGGTGATGTTGGCGACGCCAGTCTCGTTGGCTTTTTGGCGGCCGACGTCCAGCATGTTGCTTGAGATATCGATCGCTTTGACATGTTTGACGTGCGGCGCATGGGTGAGGGCTGTCGCACCTGAGCCACACCCGAACTCCAGAACCTCCATGTCCGGTCGCAGGTAGCCGCGCGTGATCTCAAGTTTCTTCTGGTAGCTCTCTTTGTCCTTGACGGGTTGTCGGACATAGCGGGCTGCCATCCGATCCCAAAACTTCGCGGTACGGTCCACGCGTTCGATCCTCTGCAGCGATGCGGGCGGATTTCGATCTAGATAGGGATTTTTGGCCTGAAAACCAGGGCAGACGGATCAGGTAACCGCGGCGCGGGTGCGAAAGGCGGGGGTGTCCCAGGCGCGGGTGGCCATGATGTCGTAGAGAACTTCCGCGGCGTGCCACACGTCGACATAGCGGGTGTAAAGCGGCGTGAACCCGAACCGCACGATGTCCGGTGCCCGAAAATCTCCAATGACGCCGCGGGCGATCAAGGCCTGCATGATGGCGTAGCCTTCTTCGTGTCGGAAAGAGACCTGCGAGCCGCGTGCGGTTGCATCGCGAGGGCTTGCGAGAATGAAGCCGTGCCCGGCACAGCGCGCTTCGACCAACTCGATAAAGAGATCGCCCAAGGCCATGCTCTTGGCGCGGAGTAGATTTAGATCGACCTGTGCCCAGACGTCGAGAGAGGCCTCAAGCGCAACCAACGACAGAATGTTGGGGGTCCCTGATAGAAAGCGTTTGATATCACCCGCGGGGTGGTAGTCATCGACGAACGAGAAGGGCTGCGCGTGCCCCATCCATCCGGTCAGGGGTTGGTGGAAGGTTGGTTGCTGCGCGGTGGGGATGTAGACGAAGGCTGGCGCACCGGGGCCGCCGTTGAGATACTTGTAGGTGCAGCCCAGCGCGAAATCGGCTTTCGCCGCGGCAAGATCAATCGGCATCGCCCCGGCCGTATGGCACAAGTCCCAAATCGTGCGCGCGCCCACCGAATGCGCCCGCTTGGTGAGACCGGCCATGTCGTGCATCGCGCCGGTCTTGAAATTGACGTGGGTGAGGGCAAGAACGGCGACGCTTTCGTCGAGCGCAGCGAGAATCTCGTCGGTCGGAACCATGCGGCATTCGTAGTCCTCGCCCATTAAATCGGCGACGCCCTGGGCGATATAGAGGTCGGTCGGGAAGTCGCGGGCTTCCATCAAGATCGTGCGTCGGTCGGAGTTCAATCGAAGCGCGGCAATCAACAATTTGAAGAGATTGACGGATGTACTATCCGCGACAATGACCTCGCCGGCGCCTACGCCGATCATCGGTGCGATCTTGTCGCCGAGCTTCGTCGGCAAATTGATCCAGCCCGCGTCGTTCCAACTCCGGATCAGTCCCTGGCCCCATTGCTGCCGGATGGCGTTTTGCATCCGTTCCTCGGCGGTCTTCGGTAAGGCGCCAAGGGAGTTGCCATCGAGATAGGTTACCCCGGCGGGGAGTACGAAATCGTCGCGGAAAGAGGCGAGCGGGTCGTCGCGGTCGAGGGCCACGCAATCATCACGGGAGGGCGTGCTCATAGTTCGGTTCGCGCCTCCCATAGTTCCGGGAAGAACCGAATCTCCAACGCGCGTTTTAGGTAGCCCACGCCGGTCGTCCCGCCGGTGCCGCGTTTGAATCCGATCACGCGTTCAACGGTGGTGCGATGGCGAAACCGCCACGTCTGGAAGGCGTCTTCAAGATCGATCAGTTCTTCGGCCCACTCATAGAGGTCCCAGTATTTTTCGGGGTTGCGATAGACCTCGACCCAGGCCGCGCGCACGCTGTCGTTGGCGTCGCGTGGTTCGCTCCAATCGCGGTCGCGTTCGGAGGCGTCGATGGCAAACCCCTTGCGCCCCAGCAGAAGGATGGTTTCGTCATAGAGGCTGGGCGCGTTGAGGACCGCTTCGAGCGCATCATGCCATTCGGGCCGATCTCTATGAAGCGCAAGGAATTTTCGATCCTTGTTGCCCATCATAAATTCGAGCGTGCGGTACTGGAACGACTGAAACCCGGAGGCCGCGCCCAGCGTGTCACGAAAGGAGAGATAGTCCGTCGGGGTCATGGTCGCGAGGATGCCCCAGGACTGAGTGAGCTGGTCTTGTATTTGGCTGACCCGGGCGGTCATCTTGAATGCCGGCCGCAGTTGATCGTCTTGTAGGAGGCTGACGGCTGCGGTGAGTTCGTGAATCATCAATTTCATCCACAATTCGCTGCATTGATGGATGACGACGAAGAGCATTTCGTCGTGCGCCGTGGAGCGCAAGTTCTGGGCTGACAGCAACTCGCCAAGACTGAGATAGTCGCCGTAGGCGATCCCTTTGGCGAAGTCGGTATGGAACTTCTCATCGGCGAGGCGATTGTGGGTCAGGTCTTTGTTTTGGGCCATTTGATGCACTTATGGTTGACGAATGGGTGCCACCGCCGGACAAGGATATCATGGCAAACGCAACAAAGGTGCCACCGGCTGGCCATAATCGTCCGCACGTCAAGCCAATTGACGCGGCGACCAGGTTTGAGGTGGAGGACGACTTCGAGCGCTTTTCGCAGCGCGACGACGTCTTCTGACGGTCCACGTGGGACCCTGAGGTGAAATCCGACAAGGTCGAGGCATTTTACCGGGGGCACGACATGCCGCACGCGAAGGCGCGCGGTGCCGACGGATTCGGCCAGCGTGACTATGCGCTGCGTAACGCCTCTTGGCATCTCACGCACGCGTTGCGTGACCCGCAACAGGTTGGCGATGGGCGCAGCGAAGGGTTCCTCAATCTCTTTTCGCTGCACGGCGAGGGCTGGCCGAAATCGTTTCCGTACGACACCACCGAGAATGCCGTGCGCGACGTCAAGCGCGTCGCCAAAGTCTTCGGGGCGGACCTTGTGGGGGTCTGTGCCAACGACGAGCGGTGGATCTATGCGGCGCGTTTCGACTCCGCGACGCTAAAAGGCGCGCCGGTCGAATTGCCGGAAGACTTGCCCTGGGTCATCGTGGTGGCAACCGCCATGGACCGCGATCTGATCCGCACTGTGCCTTCGGCCTTGTCGGGTGTGGCGACTGGCGCGGGATATATGAACGATGCCTCGACATTGATCACGTTGGCGCAGTTCATTCGCAACCTGGGATACCAGGCCTATGCCAGCATGAACGACACCGCGATGGCGATCCCAATGGCGGCGCAAGCTGGCCTTGGCGAGGTGGGCCGGCATAGCTTGCTGATCACGGAAGAATTCGGTCCCCGTGTGCGGCTGGGCAAGGTGTTTACCGATATGCCGCTGGTTGCCGATGCGCCCAAGAGCTTCGGCGTGCGGGCGTTTTGCGAAATCTGCAATGCGTGTGCCGCTGGATGTCCGCCACAAGCGATCGCGCATGGACCGCCGAGTGCCGAACGACACAACCGATCCAACCTCAAAGGCGTGGTGAAGTGGTCGACGGACGCCGAGAAATGTTTCGGTTTTTGGGCCGCGCAAAACAGCGACTGTTCGATTTGCGTGCGGGTCTGCCCCTACAACCGCGATTACCGCCGATGGTGGCATCGGGCATGGCGGGCGTTGGCTGGTGGCGGTTTGCGGAAACCGGCGTTATGGCTCGACCGCTGGTTCGATACCGGCCGACGTCATCGCGCGCGTTGGTGGTGGGGTCGGCGGTAGCCGGCTAGAGCAAGTTCAAGTCCGTCAATATGGCCCGGGCTTCTTCGACCCCGAACGTCTGGTAGCCCTGAATGCCCAGGGCGCGTGCCGCAGCGGCGTTCTGTTCGGCGTCGTCGAGGAAGACAATGTCTTCGGGTGGAACGCCGAGGTGATCCACAACAAGTTGAAACGCGGCGCGTTCGGGTTTCACGAGTCCGATTTCATGTGAGGCGAAGGTTGCATCGAATATGCTTCGGATTTTCTCGTGGTCGGTTTGTGAGTTCCAGTGGATGGCGTTCGTGTTGCTGAAGCAAGCGACGGTGTTGGAGCGGCTCGCGTCTTCGACGAGCTCTGCCGCGCCCGCGGAGAGACCCTGTGGCCACGCCTTGAATGCGGCGATGAACTTGCTAGGCGTCTGGTCTATTTTAAGGTCTGCGACGATGGCGGTCGCGAAGGTTTCGACGGAGCATTGGCCGCGCTCGAAGCGCTGCACTATTGGCGACTCCAACCAATGGGCGACGGCCGCGTCGAGATTGCTTTCCCCAAGCCAGTCGGCAATGACGCGGTAGCCCGTTACCTCGACCAAGACATTGCCGAGATCGAATAGAACGACGGTCACTACTCCGCGGCCGCTTTTATCTGTGTGGGAGTTTCGCCAGCCAATTCATTGAGGAGTGTGTCAAACTTGGCATCGTCGGAATCCGAGAGCGCCTGTTGG
>CALJDF010000149.1 GCA_938023835.1 uncultured Alphaproteobacteria bacterium | reverse complement strand
CCTTGGCCGATATTGCGGCCAAATCCGCCGCGCCGATCGGGGCGGTGTTCACCGTGATCGCGTTGGTGACCGGGGCCCTGTGGGGCCAGCCGACCTGGGGAACCTGGTGGGTGTGGGATGCCCGCCTGACCTCGGTGCTGATCATGCTTTTTCTGTATCTAGGCTATATGGGGCTTTGGGAAGCCTTCGACGACGACCGACGCGCGGCCCGGGCGGCCGGCATTCTGGCGCTGGTTGGGGCCGTCAATCTGCCGATTATCAAGTTCTCGGTGGAATGGTGGAACACGCTGCATCAGCCCGCCAGCATCCTGCGCGCCGGCGGCCCGACCATCCATCCCGACTTGCTGACGCCGCTTGGGCTGATGTGGGGTGGGTTCGTTTGTTTCTTTGCCGTCGTGCTGATCGTGCGCATGCGGCGCGAGATCATCGCGCGCCGCATTAAGGCGCTGCAGACTTTGTATGTCGCATCGGATGGTCATGCAGCCGCTGAAGCGTAAGACGCCACGCTTTGTGGACCCATCACCGGCGGGTTCCTATATTGGCGCCATAGGCACCGTGCAGGCTGCGCGACCGGTTCGGTACCCACAACGACACGATGGATGCGGTGGAAGAGTTTCTTCGAATGGGCGGCTATGCCGCCTACGTTTGGCCGGCCTTCGGGGTGACCGCCGTGCTGTTGGTGGGGCTCTTTTCTTGGAGCCGGATTTCGCTGAAGGCGGCCCAGCGCACGCTCGATCTTTTGCAAAGCACCCGGCGGGCGCGGCGCCGCGATCTGGACACGGCGACCCCCGAATCGGACAGCTAACATGAGACCTAAACGGCGGCGCCTCTATTTCGTGCTGGCCGGCATGGCGGCGCTTGGTCTCGCCGTGGCCCTGACCCTTTTTGCCTTTGAAGACAACCTGGTGTTTTTCAGCAGCCCGACCGATGTGCACACAAAGAACATCGGCCCAGATCGCAAGTTTCGCCTGGGCGGTCTGGTGGAAGAAGAGTCGGTCGGCAAATCGAATGACGGGTTGACCACAACCTTTCGGGTCACCGACCTGTCGAACACCGTGCCGGTTGCCTATACCGGCATCTTGCCGGACCTGTTTCGCGAGGGGCAGGGCGTGGTCGCGGAGGGCCGACTAGGCGCCGATGGCGTGTTCATCGCCGAAAGCGTTTTGGCGAAGCACGACGAGAACTATTTGCCGCCTGAGGTTGCGGAAGCCCTGAAGAAAAGCGGGCAGTGGAAAGGCGCGACCCCATGATCGCCGAACTAGGACACTTCGCCATCGTGTTGGCGCTGGCGGTCGCGATCGTGCAAGGGACGCTCCCGCTTGTCGGCGCCCAGCGCGGCATCGAATCGCTGACGGCGATCGCCCGACCGGCCGCCATCATGCAGTTCCTTTTGTTGGCCCTCGCCTTCATTGCGCTGACCCTGGCGTTCACCGGGTCCGACTTCTCGGTCCTCAATGTCTGGCAGAACTCGCATACGCAAAAGCCGCTGCTCTACAAAATCAGCGGCGTGTGGGGGAACCATGAAGGCTCGCTGTTGCTGTGGGTCATGATCCTGGCTGCTTTCGGGTTTGGTGTTGCGACCATGGGCAACAACCTGCCGCCCTCCTTGCGGACACGCGTCATCGCTATTCAGGGATTGATCGGCGTCGGCTTTCTGTTGCTGTTGGTGTTCCTGTCCAATCCGTTTGAACGGGTGTTTCCAGTGCCGGCCCAAGGCAATGGATTGAACCCCCTGCTGCAAGACCCCGGGCTCGCATTTCACCCGCCGTTTCTCTATCTCGGCTATGTCGGGTTCTCGATCGCCTTTTCCTTTGCGGTCGCCGCACTGATCGAAGGCAAGGTCGATGCGGCTTGGGCGCGCTGGGTGCGGCCGTGGACGTTGGCGGCGTGGGTGGCGCTGACCATAGGGATCGCGATGGGCAGCTGGTGGGCTTATTACGAACTCGGTTGGGGCGGTTGGTGGTTTTGGGACCCAGTGGAGAACGCCTCGTTCATGCCCTGGTTGCTGGGTACCGCGCTATTGCATAGCGCCATCGTGGTTGAGAAACGCGACGCGCTGAAGACCTGGACCGTGTTGCTGGCTATCTTGACGTTCTCGTTCAGTTTGCTGGGCACGTTCATCGTGCGCTCAGGCGTGCTGAATTCGGTTCACTCCTTTGCCACAGATCCCGGGCGCGGTGTCTACATCTTGGCCTTTTTGGTCGTCGCGATCGGGGGCTCGTTGGCGCTTTATGCGTGGCGCGCGCCGGCCCTGAAGAGCGGCGGCGTGTTTGCACCGATCAGCCGCGAGGGTTCGTTGGTTCTCAACAACCTGTTGCTCATCGCCGCAACGGCGACGGTGTTTATCGGCACTATGTATCCGCTGTTCCTCGACGCGATGACGGGCGAGAAGGTCACGGTGGGGCCACCGTTCTTCAATGCGACATTCGTGCCCCTGATGGTGCCGCTGCTGGCCGTCATGGCGATCGGACCAATGATGCCGTGGAAGCGGGCCGACCTTGCCGGCACGCTCGCCCGCATGAAGGTGGCCGCCGCCGTGACGGTGGCCGTCGCACTGCTCACGCTCTATTTGTCGGGCTTCGATCCGATCCTTGCCGTCCTGGGCATGGTGCTCGGCACCTGGTTGGTGGCAGGTGCCGCCATCGACATCGGCGAGCGCACCCGCCTGTTCCGTATTCCCTGGCGCGATGCTTTGCGGCGCGGCCGTAACTTGCCGCGTTCGGCCTGGGGCGGCGCGATCGCCCATGCCGGCATGGGTGTCGCGATCCTCGGCATCACCGGGTCGCTGTCGTGGGAAATCGAACGGTTGCAAATCATGCGCCCCGGCGACCGCGTCGGCATCGCGGGCTACGAGTTGGAGTTCGGCGGCGTAGCCCCGGTGGCCGGTCCGAACTACGACGCGGTCCGCGGGACGTTCCGGGTGTATCGCGACGACGAATTGGTCGAGGTGATGACGCCTGAAACGCGGCGCTTCACGCAGCCATCGATGGTCACCACCGAAGCCGCCATCCGACCGCGCAACTTTGGCGATCTCTACGCGGTAGTGGGCGAATCGAACGGCGATGGCGGCTTTGCAACGCGGATCTACCACAAGCCGATGATCAATTGGCTGTGGATCGGCTCGATCATGATGGCACTCGGTGGTTTGGTATCGTTGACCGATCGTCGCCTGCGCATCGGCGCGCCGCGACGCCGGACGGCCGAGACCAAGCCAGCACTCCGCCCGCAGCAGCAGACGACCTAGATGCGTCTGCGCTATCTGCTGCCCGCGATCGCGTTTCTTGTTGTTGCGGTGGGACTCGGCGTCGGGTTGACCCTCAAGCCACGCGAGATCCCGTCGGCGTTGATCGGCAAACCGGTGCCCGAGTTCAGCTTGCCGGCCGTTGAGGGACGAAGCGGGAGCCTGACCACCGCCGATCTGAAAACCGGAACGCCCGTCCTGCTCAATGTCTTTGCATCATGGTGCGGCCCGTGTCGGGTTGAACACCCGCTGTTCATGGAACTTGCCCGGACCACCGACGTCACTATCTATGGCCTCAATCAGCGGGACGCACCGGCCGATGCGGCGCGGTGGTTGGAGACCTTTGGCGATCCCTATGACAAGACCGGTGCCGATTTCGACGGGCGCGCATCGATCGATTGGGGTGTTTACGGCGTGCCCGAAACGTTCGTGGTGGATGGCGCGGGCTGCATCCAATACAAGCACATCAGCGTCTTGACCCGCGACGTACTGGAAGAAGAGATCATGCCGCGCTTGCGCGGCGAGAAGCACGTGCCATGCGAGAAATGACCATGCGGATGCTCGTTCTGTTGTCGCTGTTCTTCGGCCTCCTCGCCGGGCCTGCGGTTGCGCAGTATGTCGACGAACCGCTCAGCGATCCGCAAATGGAGCGCCGCGCCCAACAACTCCATAAGGAAATCCGCTGTTTGGTGTGCCAAAACCAGGCGATCGCCGATTCCAATGCCCAGCTCGCCCGCCAGTTGCGTGTGATCGTGCGCGAGCGGCTTGAGGCCGGCGACGACGACGCCGAGGTGAAGTCCTACCTAGTCGACCGATATGGCGATTGGGTGCTAATGCGGCCGCCGCTCAAGGCCAGCACGCTCACCTTGTGGATCGCGCCGTTCGTTATTCTCGCCTTCGTTCTGGGCGGCGCGGGCCTCTTTGTGCTGCGCCGGCGCCGACAACGCGAAACCGGCGTTGCGCCACTGGATGCGCAAGAAGAGGCACGCCTTGCCGCAATCCTTGACGAACAAAGCTAAGCACCGACCCGTACCGCAATGATCTGGATTGCCATTGCCCTCGTGCTCTTGGCGACCGTGGTGGCCATTGCCATCCCGGTTCTGAACGCCAAGCCGCCCGAAAGCGCGGCGCAGGATTACGATCTCGCGGTCTTTACCGACCAAATGAAAGAGCTCGAGCGCGATCAAGCGCGAGGGCTGATAAACGCCGAAGAGTACAAGGCCGCGCGCACTGAAATCGGCCGGCGCATTCTAGCCGCGCAGCGCGCCGAAGACGGCACCGCGCGCAAGACGGCGGGAGGCCGTGGCAACGCGATTGCCGCCGTTGTCGTGTTGCTGCTGATCCCGCTGATTGCGGCACCACTTTATGTCTGGCGTGGCAACCCGAGCTTGATCGGCGACCGGGTGACGGCGCAACAAGCCGCGCCCGCGGATCAACCTGACCCAACAGAACAGGCCGGGCTGGTTGAGTCGGTCAACCGTCTTAAGGCCCGGCTCGAAGCCGCGCCGGAAGACTTTGACGGCTGGGTCTTACTGGGCCGGTCCTACATGGTGACCCAGCAACCCTTGTTGGCCATCGAGGCCTATACCAAGGCCGTCGCGCTACGACCCGAGGATGCGTCGGTCCAATCCTTCTTGGGTGAAGCCATCGTATTTTCCGCCGACGGTACAGTGACGGAAAAGGCGCGCGCCGCATTCATGACGGCTATCGAAGCCGACCCGGCCGACCCGGCGGCCCGGTTCTATTTGGGCATGGCCGACGCGCAGGCGGGAAACCTGCGTGCAGCGCTCGATACCTGGCTTGCACTGGCGGCCGACACGCCAGCCGACGCGCCGTGGCGCCGAGGACTGGAACAACAGCTCCGGGCCGTGGCGCAAGAATTGGACGTCGATCTTGCAGCCGTCATGCCCGACGCGGCACCGGCGCGCCCTGCCCCGCTCCGTGGACCGAGCCAAGACGACATCAACGCCGCCGAAGATATGTCGGCGGCAGATCGCCAAGAGATGATCCGCGGCATGGTTGCCCAGCTTGCGGCGCGTCTCGAGGAGACCCCCGACGACGTCGAGGGTTGGGAGCGCTTGGCGCGCTCCTACCGGGTATTGGGCGAGACCGACAAAGCGTCCGAGGCAGCCGCCCGGGCGCAACAACTGCGTCGCGGCAGTGCACCATCACCGGCGCGCAACCAGGCGCCGGCCGCAACAGCAGACCCCGGCGCGCAGCAAGAACAGATCGAGGGAATGGTCGCAGGCCTCGCGGCACGGCTCGCAGACGACCCGGCAGATCGCGAGGGCTGGATCCGGTTGACGCGCTCGTATGAGGTGTTGAACGAACCGGCAAAGGCTCTTGAAGCCTTTGAAAAAGCGACCACCCAGTTCCCGCGAGACGCGGAGCTTTTACAGCTCTACGCGCGCGCCGTTCTGCAGCAAACCGCACCGGATGCGCCTTTGTCTAAGCGCGCCTTCAACCTCTATCGCCGTGTCCTCGAAATTCAGAACGAAAACCCCGAGGCGCTTTACTTCGTCGGGCTTGGCGAAGCCGAGCGCGACAACCCTGACGAAGCGCGGCGGCTGTGGGGCACGCTGCTGACCTTCCTCGATCCGGGGTCGGAAGCGCGGCGTGTTGTTGAAGGACGGCTGGAGGGTTTGGGGACCCCCTAAAAAAGAAGGAGGCGCATCAGGGACAACGCGCCTCCTCCTTCGATTACGGACGTATTGGGGGATCGATCCGTAACATGCAGCTGACTGTACATAGAAAAGGCCCAAGCGGCCGGCCTCTACACCCCCTTTAGGAGCAAACCACGTACCAAGCGCGGTCTGCCGTGCCAGAAACTCTAGGTCGTTGTTATCAAAGGACTTGGTGATTTCCCACCAACGATCCGCGATGGTGCCCCTCCGGGATTGGGACGCAATTTGTGCCAATATGGGACTTGGCGAGGCACCGGCGCGACCCCATGTATGGTTAACCCAGGCTCGTGGAGCCCTTTCCTCGGCCTGGGGATAACGTTAAGGTTAACGCACCATGGTTCAAATCGGCTTTGGCGGCATTAACGTCGCCCCTACCATTCTGGTCGGCCCCAACCCCGGGGAGACGGTGTCGCGGCGTGTGCAAGCGCAGCAGACCGACCGGCCCGTGCGCGAGCCCGAAGAGACCGATGACGGCGGCGACCGCCCGCCGACAACACTTATCGAGAGCGGGGATCGGTCGGCAGAAATTCGCGCCCAAGAGGCTGCGGACGATGAAGAGATTCAGGCTGCCCAAGATGTCAGACGTCGCGAACTAGAAGACCGGGAGCCACGACCGGGCGATCGGGTCGACATTCGCGCCTAACTTTCCAATTCACCGAGCAGACACGGGCGCCATCGGCGCCTTTTTTCGTTTTGGAGTCTCGCGTTAGCCGTCGGCGTCGGACGCGGGCTCGGATTCAATTTTGTAGCGCTGCAGCAACGGCAACTGCGACAGACTAAAGACGATCGTGAGCGGCATGATGCCGAACACTTTGAAGTTGACCCAAATATCGGTCGATAGGTTGCGCCACACAGTTTCGTTGAGCACCGCCAAGAACAGGAAGAACCATGCCCAGCGCCAGGTAAGCTTTCGCCACCCTTCCTCGCTGAGTTCGAAAACGGTGCCAAGGACCACTTTGAGGAACGGGCGGCCGATCGCAAGACCCACGAACAACGCCGTGGCGATCAACACGTTAGCGATCGTCGGCTTGAGCTTGATGAACGTTTCGTCGTTCAGAATCAGGGTCA
>CALJDF010000148.1 GCA_938023835.1 uncultured Alphaproteobacteria bacterium | reverse complement strand
TAGTGAATGCGCGGAATTTCGATGCCGGTCAGTTGTTTCGCGAGCCGAAAGTTGAACCCCGGCGCATCGATCGTAACCAGGACATCGGGGCGCTCTTGCTGGACCCGGGCGGCGGTGTTCCGAATGTGACGTTTCAGTTGCGGAATTCTCGGAATGACCTCGACCAAACCCATGACGGCTAGGTCATCGATCGGCACGGAACTCTTGATGCCCTCGGCTTCCATTGATGGGCCACCGACGCCGACAAAGGTGACGTCTTCCTGGCGCTTTTGCAGGGCCGCCATCAAGGAGGCCCCGAGTCGATCGCCGGATGGTTCGCCGGCGACCAACATGATTTTGAGGGCTTGCGCCGTCACGGCGAGTCCGCGGCCCAGTCCTCGACAAATGCGGTCACAAAGAGGCCGTGTGCATCGGCTTTTTGTCTCAGAGAGTCCTGGTCCATGACGAGCGCGGCATGGGCTTCGACGGCGATGCCGGACAACTTAGCCTCGATACATCGGCGAACGGTTTCCAAACCAATTGACGGCAAGTCGACGCGGCTGTCTTGACCGGGTTTCCGCATTTTCACCAAAACGCCGCCGGTCTCCCCGTCGACCCCGGCGCAACGATCGATGAGGTTGTCGGTGCCTTCCGGCCCCTCGATTCCGAGGACCCGTTTGCGGCGGACCACTACCGCTTGCCCGATATCGTAAGGACCTAATACCCGGAGAAGGTCGCGCGCCGTTGCGATGTCGTCTTCGTCTTCCTCGGAGGGCGTTGCCGATCCGAATCGGCCAGGGCCGATTTGGAGCCCCGGCAAGAGCGTTTCCGCGCCCACGACTTTGAACCCCTCGTTTTCGAGGACCTCAGCCAAGACCCGCAGCAGTGCGTCGTCGCCTTTGGCCCGCAGGAGTTTCGGTAACAACCGCGTCGCCTTGAGGTCGAGTTTGAGTTGGTTATAAGCCGGTCGGCGGAAGTGGCCCGCCATCGTAACTTCTTGGCAACCCTCTTCTTTGAGAAGGCTAAGGATGGTGCCGACCTTGCCGAGGTGGACGCATTTGTTGGGTGCGTCGCCAATGTCAGCATTGAAGCTATCGCCTTCAAAGGTGATGACGAAGACACCGCGATCCTGGGCGTGGCAGGACTCGACAAGGCGTCGCGGAAGAGGACCGGTGCCCGCGAGGATGCCGACCTTAGCCGGCACGTTCAGCTTCGGGTTGGCAAATCGATCGTGCCGAGTCGGCTTGGATGAAGCGAATAATCTCCATCACGACAGCGTTGTCCGCATATTCCTTTGCGACCTCCGCGATCCGTTCTTGCAAGGTGCCCGTGGTGGAAAACAGGAGGCGATAAGCGTGCCGCAAATCGTGGATAGCGTCGCGTTCGAAGCCGCGCCGCTTGAGGCCGATGATGTTGAGCCCTGACAAGTGCGCACGATTGCCGGTCACCGAACCGTAGGGGATGACGTCGTTTTCAACGCCCGTCATGCCCCCGACCATTGCGTGTGCTCCGATTCTGACGAATTGGTGGACCGCCGAAAGTCCACCGAGGATGGCAAACTCACCCACCTCCACGTGGCCCGCCAAGGTGGCATTGTTGGCGAAGATAACGTTCTTGCCCACTTTGCAGTCATGCGCGACATGCGCGCCCACCATGATGAGGCAGTTGTCGCCGACCTCGGTGAGGAGGCCGCCCCCTTCGGTGCCTGGGTTGAGGGTTGCGTTCTCTCGGATCACAACGTTTGCCCCGATCACCAGGCGTGATTCTTCGCCCGCGTATTTGAGGTCTTGGGGTTGCGACCCCACCGATGCGAATGGAAATACCGCACAATTCGGCCCAAGCGAGGTGATGCCGTCGAGGGCGACATGGCTCTTCAGGGTGGTCCCGTCGCCGATTTGCACCTTGGCGCCGATCACGCAATAGGGGCCGACCTCGACCCCTTCCCCGAGTTCAGCACCGGGGGCCACGATGGCGGTCGGGTGAACGACGGTCACGCCAACGAGCCTCCGTCGTCTTCGCGGATCATGGCGGCAAACTCGGCTTCGGCCACTACCTTTCCATCGACCTTCGCGGCGGCGCGGAACTTCCAAACGGGGCCGCGGTTGCGCACTTTGACGACCTCGACCCGCATCGCATCGCCGGGCACAACCGGTTGCCGAAACCGCGCGCCGTCGATCGACATGAAATAGACAAGCTTGCCTTCGGCCGCCGGTCCTAGGGTGTGAACGACAAGGACGGCGGCCGTTTGCGCCATTGACTCGACGATCATCACGCCAGGCATCACGGGGTGGTTCGGAAAATGTCCCCGGAACTGCGGCTCATTGATCGAAACGCTTTTGATTCCCGTTGCGGACTGGTCGTGCACGATATCGACAACCCGATCGATCATGAGCATGGGGTATCGATGGGGAATCATCTCCACAATTCGCGAGATGTCGGCCGTATCCGCATCTTGTTTGGGCGAGTTGTCAGCCATCTTTTCTGTACCTTTTCTTCGCTAAGCGGCTCAGGGTAGCAACCTTGAGCCGCCAGTCACGTACTGGCACCGCGGGAAAGCCACCGTAGGTACCGGGATTCGGTAGGTCGTGGGTGACCCCGGCCTTGCCTGCGAGGGTAATCCCGCCGGCAACGGTCAGATGACCAGCTAACCCGACTTGGCCCGCCATCACAACGTAGTCGCCGACTTTCGTGCTGCCGGAGATGCCGACCTGGGCTGCAATGACGCAGCCTTTTCCGAGGACAACGTTGTGGGCGATCTGAACCAGGTTATCGAGCCGGCTGTGATCGCCGATCTCGGTATCGGGGCCGGCACCCCGGTCGATCGTGGTGTTCGCACCAATGTTGACGTCATCACCGATTAGAACTCGGCCGAGTTGGGGGACCGCAACGTAGCCCGGAGGATCGGGTGCAAACCCGAAACCGCATTGGCCGATACGGACGCCGGGACCGATTTCCACGCGCGCACCGATGATTGCATGCGTCACGGTGGCGGCGTGGTGGATCGTGCAGTCTTTGCCGATGACGACACCGCGGCCGATGTGAACCTGGGGCCCAATGGTTGTCCCCTCTCCTATTTCCGCGCCGGGACCAATCGTAACACCAGGTGCGATCGTGCACCGCGGTGCGACCCGTGCTGTTGGGTGCACGGCGGGGGCGTCAGAAGAGACATCAAGGCCTGACTCGGTGGGATAAAAAGCTGCGGCAGCGCGGGCAAACGCGCTGTAGGGCGTAGAGGTTTCAAGCGCAATGGTTGCCGTCGGGCAATGGACCGACTGGGCCGGGTCGACGAAGCACGCGCCAGCGCGTGTGGCCTTGAAGGCATCAAGATACTTGGGGTTGTCGAGGAAACTAACATCTTCGGGCCCCGCGGTGTCGAGGGGTGCAACATCGAGGAACTGCACATCGGCACCACGTTGAGGGGCGTCCTCGATTCCCACGCGGGGCAGGATGTCCCGCAGCACAAACGGACCCTGGCGATCAAAGAACCGCGGATCCGCCATCGTTACTCCTGGGGTAGGTTGACCGATATTTCGGGAAGGACTTCGTCCATCCGCGCGATCACGGCAGCAGTAATATCGAACTGGTCGAGCGGTTGAATGAACGTCACTTGGCCTTGGTTGAGGACGATATTGACCCCACGTTCCACCGCTATATCATGAATGATCTTGCTCATTTGTTCGTTGATGGCTTGTTGGGCCTCGAGGGTAGCCTGCTGAAGTTGGCGGCCGATTTGCTGGAACTCCCGCTGGGCGAAGTCGACCTTTTCACGGAATTTGGCTTCCTCGGCCCGGAATGCATCAGGCGCCAGGATTGAACGGCGGCGGCCTAACGCCTGTTCTTCTTGGCGTAGGGCATCCTCGCGTTCGCGTATGCGATCTTCTACCAAGGTACGGTATTGATCGATCTTCTGCCCGGCCCCAAGGGCCGCTTTGGCCTTTTGGCCAACCTCTTGCAAATTGACGAACCCAATGACCGTGCCGGCTGCCGCTTGTTGCGCGTGCAATGTCGTCGGATGAGCGATAGCTAATGCAAAAACCAAGAGAAAACTGAGTCCGGCCCAGCTCATTTTCGAGGGAATTATTGAAGAACTCGTCATCAGTGCGACCTTAGAACCTTGTGCCAAAACTAAAGAAGATATTTTGGGTTCGATCCAGCCTTTCTTTGCGAATAGCCGTTGCATAATCGATCCGGAACGGCCCGAAGGGCGATTTCCAGGCGAATCCGATGCCGCTGGAGACGCGGACCGAACCAACGTCGAACAGGGGCGAGGTCTTAGCACCGTCGACTCCTGCCAGACTACCGGCCTGGGTAAAGGCCACGCCGTTTACGCCGAGCTCCGGCGGCAATCCGATGGGGAATCGAACTTCGGCAGTGCCGACGTAAAAGACATTCCCACCCAATGAGTCACCCGAGAGCTTGTCTCTTGGTCCGACCCCGGCTGGCTCGAAGCCGCGGAAGTTATTGCCGCCGACGAAGAACCGGTCGCCGATTTCGACATCTTTGCCGATTCCGACAACGAAACCCTGTTGCAGGCCGAGAGAACCAACGATGTCGTCCCGGATCGGATAGAAGGTTTCGTAGTCAATCGTGTTCTTCAGGTAACGCTTGGTGCCGCCGAGGCCGGCCAGCGTTTGTTCCACGGTGACCCGATAACCTTCTGTCGGGTCGATGATATCGTCGCGCTGGTCATAGATCAGCGCGTGCGAGACCGCAGATGTCACGTCGGTACCGGCTTGCTGCGCGATAAATGACGAGACATTGGCGTTGACGTTTCCGATCGTGTCTTCGCGCAGGGTGTAGGTAAGCCTTTGTCGAAGGTTCTCCGTAAGCGGGTAGCCCAGACGGAGCGAAAAACCGAGTTCTTTTTGATCGAACGAGCTTTCGCTCTGCAGATCGGTTGTCTGCCGGAAGATATCGAAGCCGGCTGCAATGTCGCGTTCAAGAAAAGCCGGTTCGGTAAAGGAAAGGTCGATTTCTTGGGTTCTCCCGGAGAGGGAGAAGCTAGCCCTTAAGTCTTGCCCACGACCGAGCAGGTTTCGCTCGCGAATCGAAATGTCGCTGATCGGACCGTCCGTTGTGGAAAACCCGAGCCCGAAGCTTAGCTCGCCGGTTGACTGCTCCTGAACATCCACGTTGATGATCGATCGGTCCGGAGACGTGCCCGCATCTCTGGTGATTTGAACGTCACGAAAATACCCAAGACCTCGGACGTTTCGCCGCGAGGCCTGCAGCTTGGCGGTATCGAACGCATCGCCCTCGGAGAGCTTGAACTCGCGTCGAATGACTTTGTCGAGGGTGCGAACGTTGCCGGTGATATTGATCCGTTCCACATAGACGCGCGGTCCTTCGTTCATTTCGAAGGTGATGTCGATGACGTTTGTTTCGCGGTCGATATTCACGCGTGGGCGGATGTCGACAAAGGCATAGCCGAGTTGCCCGACACTGAAGCCGAGATCTTCGATCGCGAGTTCGACCTTATCAGCGTCGTAGGTGTCGCCACTTTCGATCTCGACGACGCCCTCAAGTTGCGCCGGGGTTAGGTCCCGAACCGTCGACTCGACCGTGATGTCACCGACTTTGAAACGCTCCCCCTCCTCGACCGCTATCGTGACGAAGAACCCCTCGCGATCCGGTGAGAGGTCGGCGTTGACCGAGACAACGCGGAAATCGGCATAGCCTTCGCTGAGGTAAAAGCGCCGCATGAGCTCGCGGTCGAACACAATACGATCAGGATCGTAGGTGTCGTTGGTGCTCAGGAAGCGGTAGAATCGGGTCTCTCTGGTTGCGATTTGGCCCCGCAGTTTGCGATCCGAGAATACTTGGTTGCCGATGAAATTGATCCGCCGAATACCCGTTACCGGTCCCTCGTTGATCTCAAAAACCAAATCGACGCGGTTTTGTTCCAGTTGGATGACTTTTGGTTCGACGGTCGCGGCGAACCGGCCGCTACGCCGGTAAACCTGCAGGAGCCGTTGAACGTCGTTCTGGACGCGGGCCCGAGTGAACACCACGCGGGGCCGTAGCTGGACCTCGGCTTCCAGTATCTCGGTGCGGATTTTACGATTGCCCTCGAAGGCGAGCCGGTTGATCACCGGGTTTTCAACGACGCTCACAACGAGCGTGGTGCCCTGCCGGCGCAACGTTACGTCCGAAAAGAGGCCGGTGGTGAACAGCGCCTTGAGCGCCCGATCGACGTCGGCGTCGGTGACGAAAGTGCCCGGTGCAATGGGAATGTACGAGGTGACGGTACCGTCTTCGACCCGCTGGTTCCCGGTGACGTCAATGCGGTCCACGACCTGGGCGGTGGCGGGCGATATGGCAAGCACCATGGCAAAACCA
>CALJDF010000147.1 GCA_938023835.1 uncultured Alphaproteobacteria bacterium | reverse complement strand
GATCAATTTGTACTCGATGGTGCCGTTTTGGGTTTCAAAGCCGTTGTCGATGAGGTCGGCGACATCGCCGCTCCAAGGAATCCAATAGCCGTTCGTGGTCCGCTGGCGGAGTTCGGCGCTGCCGATGATGGCCCAAACGTGTGTGGACGCAACCGCGTCGCCGCCGACATCGACCGTCACGCGGAGGTCGTTCAAGTGGCCACTGGACTCGATGATGCCCAACGTTCCACCATCCGCTGAAAGAACATGCGGCCCGTCCTGCGCCGCCGCGCCGCCAATCAGCGTCATTGAGACCAAAAATGCCCCCATTATGCCGCGCCATTGGCGCGGGTAGGTGAAGCCGCGGGGTGCCGACGCCACCTCAGCCCCCCTCAGCTTGTGCGTTTTGCATCGGTTTCCGCATGGGATTGTGGAAATCGAGGTGGAAGTCGTGACAACTGACGCACGTTGACGGCACCCGTTGCGCCGCCGTCTCGCCGCCATGACAGGCCGTGCATGTTTCAATCTGCGGCAGCAACACGTCGGTCGCCTTTTCCGAGTCGGGTGCCGCATGGCAGTCGACGCAGCCCGGCGCACTGTGCCGGCTGTGATCGAAACGCCCCTTGGGCATCCAACGGTCGACAACCAAGACGGGCGCAACCGCATAATCGAGCGGTCCGTCACCGGTACGCGATACTTCATGACAGGTACCGCATACCGATTTTGCAAAAACCCGATCGCCTGCATCGCGGGCTGCCTTGTTGGCCCAATCGAGGGCTTCCAAACGCTCTTCTTCGCTGAGCGATCGGCCGCCAGGGCGGCGCCGCACGATTGCCGGCGCATCCTCAACCTGCGCCCCGCCCCGCAATGCGAGGTCGCCGTAGAACTCACGCAACGTGTCGATCACCGTCTCGACATTGCCGTGCGGCAAGCGTCGGGTCGGTACGGTCGGCTCGAAATTCAACTGATGACATTCGCTGCAATGCTCTTCCATGGCGACCGGCGCGAACCCCGCGCCGCCTTCGTCGCCGGTGTGACAATCAACGCAACCCATCACGCGACGTTCACGTTTGCCGGGCACCAAAATGCCCTCTGCATTGAGATGTTTCTTGTGGGTGAACACGAGGTTGGATTTCTCGACGGGCCAGTTCGCCGTGTCGAGCAACACGCGCTCGAACGTCTTCGCCTCTGCGTCGGTAACCACCGTCGGTCGAAATTCAGGATGATCCCGCCCAAAGTTCGAAACGTTCACCAGCTTGGTGTCGCTCGCGACGTCTTCCAAGTCCTTATGACAGGACGAACAAAATGCCTGGTCTTCCCGGGTAATCGGCTGCGCGCCTTGGTGCTCTTTATGACAACTCTGGCACAACGCCGTTGTGATCTCGGGCAGATCGTGCACCTTGGGATCGACATGGTTTGTGATGTCGGCGTGGCAATCGGTGCAAACGTTGTCTTGAACACGGACAAAGGGTCGCTCATGGCAAAAGCTACAGTTCTGCGCCATGAATTTATGGGGGCCCGACACCGGTCCGGTGACCCATGCCAAGTCGGCCGCGACGGGCCAGCTTTCGGTTTCGATCGCCATTTCGATCGGGTTCTTGGAAAGCGCCGGATCCTGTCGGTCGAGCACGAATGCCTCGACGATCGGCCAGACCAAGAAGGCCACCAAAATGACCGCCAGCGCGGCCCAGGCCAGGGAACGCTTGCTGACGCCCACTTGCTCGATCCGGGTCGTGCTGTTGGCGCGCAAGGTCTCCAGGGTATCGCCGACGGGGCGCGTCAGCTCGACCGATAGCGCAACCTCAGCGTCCCCTTCGGGCGGCAAAACCGTAATGTCATAGGGGCCGACCCCAAGGATCGACCCTAGCTTGACCGGCCCTGCGGCAGTCGGTTGACCGTCAATCGAAATGTTGTTGCGACCATCGCCTTCGCCTTCGAAGAACAGGCCACCCTCGCGTTTGTGAAGAACGCCCTCGTGTAGCAAAACACCAGGTGCCGGGAGCTCGACCTCGTTATCGGTGCTGCGTCCGAAGCGAACCGTTTCGCAAACCACCGTTTCGTCGCGGGCGGCGATTGCACCGTCGCGTTTCTTGGTGAGATAGCGAACTAAGACTTCCACAACGGCCTACCAGTACAAGAACACGGTGACGATATGGATCGCGAGCGCGCCGAGCAGCGCCACCGTTAGAGGAATGTGGAAATACAACCAGATATCCAAGAGCGCTTTGTACTGAATATCTTTGCGAATGCGCGTAAGCAGTTCGACCTTTCGGGCCAAGACCCGCACGAGGCGTCGCGCCGCATCGGCATCGCGACCGCTGTAGCGTTCGGCGAGATCGCGCACCTGTTGGAGCGCCCGCGTGCTGGCGCATTTCGGGTCCTTGCCGGACAACTGCCGCCAGACGCTACCGCCAATGGCCGTCTCCTTGTCTGCGGCCTCAACGAGCGTGTAAACCTCGTCGGGAAGGTCGCGTGCGATCTCGTAGCAGTCTCGACTCATGCCGGCGACCAACGCCCAGACATCACCCAATGCCCCCTCGCCACGATTGACGGAGCGGAGCCGCGGATAGCGCATGTAGGCATAGAGCCCGAACGCGCCGCTGCCGATCACCAACACCATCAATGCATAAGCCAGCGTGTGCACATTGATGCCGAACTGAAATCCACTGTGAAGCGTGGCGACAATCAGCAGCGATAGCCCGAGATAGACATGCCCGGAAGCCCAGTCCTCAAGCAGTAATTTGCCGACACCGTAGCGCCGCTTGCGCACACCGAACCATGCGAGCCAAACAATCAGCGCCGCCGACAGACCGCCAAGCGTGTAACCAAGCCACGTGCCGCCATTCGGTTTCCCCAAAGGATCGTGAATCGCATAGGCGAGAATCGCCGCGGCAAGAATGGCCAGCGTGATCTTCAAGTAGCGGAAATTGCGGAAGACCAGGATTGATGAATGCATGGGCGCCGCCTAGCCACGAGCCGAAAGTTCGGACAGCGAGAAGAAGTCTTCCGGGCTCACCCGAATCGCCGCGCCCGTCGGACAGGCCCGTACGCAGGCCGAGCCGCCCGGAACGTTAAGGCACATATCGCATTTAACCGCGACCTTGGGCGACCCATCCTCTTTCTTGTTGGCCTTGTTCCACACTTTGTTTTCGCCCGGTCCAGGGCCGCTGCCGAACATCATCCAAGAAAACAGACCGGGCTTTTTCGGCGCGCCCGATGACAACTGAATCACGCCATAGGGGCAATTGCGTTCACAATTGCCGCAGCCGATGCAGCTCTCGTCGATATAGACCTCGCCATCGACCGCGCGATGAATCGCATCCGGCGGACAATCCGCCATGCAGTGCGGGTGTTCGCAGTGACGGCACGATGTCGGCACGTGGATGCGGGCGTAGGTCGGCCCCGCTTCGCGGTTCAGGCGCGACACACCGCCATGCGTTTCGGCACAGGCCTTTTCGCAATTGTCGCAGGCAACGCAGAGCGTTTCGTCGATCAAGAGAATATCGGTGGCCTCGCCCACGCCTTGTTCGACGAGGAACTGAATGATGTTCCCGGCCTCGGGCCGGGTGTGCATGCTTTCGCTCTCGATAACGCGCGTCAGCAAGCGCCGTTCGACCTCGCTGCGTAGTTCGGGCGAGGCATCGACCATTTGCCGGAAGCTCTCGCTCTCCAGCCAAATCGTTTCGGTATTGATTGCGGCGCGCACCGTTGCGTTGCGCCGCGCGCGCGTCAGGAACGCCATTTCGCCGACATAGTGGCCGGCCGGCACATAGGCGATGACAATGTCTTTGCCGCCGATCCGCCGCGACACCGTGACGGATCCCTTGCGGATCAGGTACACGCCATCGTCCGCGTCGCCTTCCTTGAACAGCACTTTCCCCGACTTGAACGCGCGCACCTCTGCGGTTTCGAGAACCGGCTGGATCGCCTCGTCGGTAAGGCTAGGCAGCAGGTAGGTGCGTAGCTGGCGAACCAACGCCACTTCGTTCATGGCGCGCTCGACGGCTTCGACCGAGTTAATCAATTTTATCATCGAGCGGCGCGGCGATTCCAACAGGAACGACGGCTCGGCGGCGTTCACCGTGGCACTGCGGCGACGTCCGGCGATCAAACCGATTTCGCCGAAGAAATCGCCGACGCCGACCGTCACCTTAATGCTGGGGTCGTTCTCGTCGATGTGAATATTGGCGCTACCTTCGACGATCATAAAGAACGAGTTGGTGTAGTCGTTTCGTTCAAAAATGACATCGTTCGCGTTCGGCACGTGAATGGTTGCGTCGAGCAAGAACTCGCGCAGCTGCAATGGCGTTAGGCTTCGGAGCAGCGGGACGTTTTCGCGAATGTGGGTAATGACTTCGTCGACCGAACGTCCACCCGGTAACGCCTTGAACATTTCTTCCAGCAGCGGTTCATCGGCCGGCTTGATGTCGTTACCGCGAATGAACTCGATGACTTCATAGCCTTGATTCATCGCTTGTTTGATCAAGGGGAAACCGGCCAATGCGCCCACGATGTAAAGGCCGGGCACGTTCGATTCGTATTGCGGACTCAGTTCCGGGAGCGACGCGGGGTCTTTGCTGGGAAACTCGATCCCACAAGACTCGACGAACTTGCGCGGCGCCACAGCACCCAGTCGCGCGATGATCCGGTCGCACTCGACCTCTGCCTCACCATCCGGCACCGTCAACGTCAGCTTGCCGGGCGAAACGCTCGCCGGATCGGCGCTGTGGTAGCAGGTGATGTCGCCGTTCTCGATCGCCGCTTCGATCAAATTTCGGTTGCCGTCCTTGGCGCGGGCGAACTCGTCTCGTCGGTTGATGATGTAGACGTTGTTGTTCTTGGCCAACGCTACCGCGTTTTCGATCGCGGCATCGCCGGCCCCGATCACCACGATGTTCTCGCCCTCGTATTCGTCGGGATCGTCGAGCTGGTACTGGACCCCCTCCCAATCGCCGCCGGGACACGCGAGCTTGCGCAAGTTGCCCTGTAGGCCGATCCCCAGCACGACATGCTCGGCCGTGAAGGTCTCGCCGTTCTTAAGGGTCAGCGTGAAGCTCCCCTTTTCGCCGGAAATCTCGGTCACTTCGGCGTTGTAACGGACGTTGACGCCGAGTTTATCGGTCTGTTCGTCCCATTTGCCGAGGATCGCTTCGCGCGTGCCGGCGTCGAACGCCATAGAGCTGCGGAGCGGCAAGATGTCTGGCGTGGCCATAACATGCTTGCCTTTTTGGTATTTGTAGATGGTGTCGGAGAGATGGTCGGTTCGCTCGAGCACCACATGCGACATGTTTTGCTCGGAGGCACGCCCCCCGGCACTCATGCCGCAGGGACCCGATCCGACAATCGCTACCTGATAGTGTTCGGCCATCAGTAGGGCAGCCCTCAATCGACCGAAAACCGGTCGCTCCCGTGGATTCCTCGGGCGCAAGCCTATTTTTGCAAGGCCCTAAAGACAAGGGCACAAATGCAAAGAAAAGCCTTGATTTTGCTCAGGAATCCGGCGCGCCGGCGGGCTAAGGGATAGGCTTGGCGGCCGTCAGACACCAAGGCGATTATATTTGCTGCCATTACCACCTTGGCGCGAAGAGCCAGATTGTACCCCTGACGATGGGTAGCCAAGATTATGCAATCCCTAGCGCAATCAGTTGCAACCCTCAAAACCCCTGGAATCTCAGCTTGGTAAACACCGAGCTTAACCCCCGTTTTCACATCAATCGCCCGGCCCACAACCCGAACGCGTACGGTTTTCGAGTATCTGCTCGATTCGTCGTCTAGGAACACCGCGAGCACCAGAGCAACATCTATTCTCGCATCGGTAACACTTTGAGATACCTGGACTAATTCGCTGTCGGTGCGCTCAAGTCCTTGATCTCGGAAATTGCCTTCGGTTGCCTCTGTTTCGTCGAATGTGACAAATCCCTCCTCACGAAACTCAGCAATAATGGCATCCTGAATCCTCACATAGACTAGGTTGAACCGTGAAACGCTTCTCGCCCCCGAGTCCTCGCCGATAACGATAACCACTGGTTTGTCTGAGGCGACTGCGCCGAGCGAGAGGCCAAAAAAGCAAAAGCAGAGGAGCGATAGGAAGGCCAGGTTCAATTTAGGATTCATGCGAGGTCACCGGTTGGCTGGTTTCGCGAACGAATATTTCGACAATTGTATTACGCCTTTTCGTGAGGTGCGGCGTTAGAAACCGCCCATTCCAAAATGTGGCGGGCCATCGGCCCGCCTCTTTT
>CALJDF010000146.1 GCA_938023835.1 uncultured Alphaproteobacteria bacterium | reverse complement strand
TGGCCGAGATTGAGGAGCGCGCGCGCGCCGGAGGTTTCGCGCTCGTCGCGCGCGACGATTGCCGCCTTGGCTCGACAGCTAACCGATACCGCGTGTTTTGTCGCGTTTGTGTCACGCGCAAGGACCGCAGCTCCGTTGTTTTCCAACCAACCGAAGAAGTCGGCATCGGCGATTAATCCGTATTTGACGACCTCAGCATACCCCGCGCGCATCTGTCGGTCCGGCAGTGTGTCGAGGGTGTCCAGGTCCACCAGCACCATGGCGGGTTGATGAAACGTGCCCACCAGATTCTTCCCTTGCCGCGTATTGATCCCGGTCTTGCCGCCGACCGAACTGTCGACCTGCGATAACAGGGTCGTTGGAATCTGGACCGCCCGAACGCCGCGACGCAGGATGCTTGCCGCGAAACCGGTGAGGTCGCCAATGACCCCGCCGCCAAGCGCAACGACAATATCGTTTCGTTCGATCTCAGACTCGAGGAGAGTGTCGAGGAGGCGTTCGAGATGCGTGAAACTCTTTATCGATTCGTTAGCCGGGAGAACAATCGGAACGGCGGTAAGATTCGCCGTCGCACAGCTTTCGATCAGCCGGTCCAAGTAGTGCGGCGCGACAGCCTCGTCGGTAACGATCGCGCATTTGTTGGCCTGTGTTACGGTTGCGATTGCCGCGCCCGCGTCACGCAAGAGTCCGCGCCCTATGGTGATCTCGTACTGCTTGCCCGGAAGTCCGACCTGGATGGTGTCCAAGACGTTCATGGCGCCGTTCCAGCCCGAGCGTCAAGCCGCTCTGCGATTGCGTCCACAACCTTGTCGATGGCGGTGTCAGCACTATCCACGACGTAATCCGCCTCGGCGTATATCGGGTTGCGCTCGATCATGAGTTTTTCGAGCGTGCCCCTGGGGTCGTCGTTCTTGAGCAAAGGCCGGTTGTCATTGCGCTTGACGCGTTTGAGGATGGTTTCGAGATCAGCCCTAAGCCAGATCGATAGCGCCTTTGCGCGGATGCGCTTGCGTGTTTCGGGGTCGATAAAGGCACCGCCACCCGTTGAAACGACCTTTGGGGGGCCCTGGAGGATTCGCTTGATAACGCGTCGCTCGCCTTCGCGGAAAGATTCTTCACCATGGAACTCGAAGATATCGGCAATAGAACAGCCTGCAGCCTTCTCGATTTCAGCGTCCGCGTCAGCAAAGGGGAGCCCCAAACGGCGTGCCAACCGGCGCCCCACAGTGCTCTTCCCCGCACCCATTAGGCCCACCAGGACCACAGACTTTACGTGCGGCGCGGTCTTGCCGCCACGGTTTGTGCTACGTCCCATGAACTTGATAGCTACCGATGTTGGTTTGAAAGCGAAATCTGCACCAAGTAGAATGCCGCATCATCGCCATATTTTGGCAAGATTATACCTATCGTGGCGCGTGTCCTTGAAGTGCCGCGTTAAGAGTTGAGGTCAGGGCCACCATCAATGTCCGTTGCTTCTAAGCTGACGATCTTACTGATCCTGGTGCTCGTCGTGGGTGGCGCCGTATTTCTGGCGACCTGGGACATACCCGCGCCCACCCGGCAGGTCGAGAAAACCCTGCCGGATAGCCGATTTCCGCGGTAGCCCGATGATCCGCCACCTCCGACACGGCATTTCGTTCGCGATTTGCGTCATGCTTTCGTTTGGCGTCACGGCCGCGGTATCTGGACAGCAGGATAGCGAGGGGGGCCCCATCCGGCTGGTTCCGTCCGGTGAGACGCCCGCGGCCGGGACCTCGGAAGGCCCGCCACCGGGCCAGGCGGCGCCGCGACCGACGGATGTCCCTATTGCTGTGGTTGCGCTCGACCGGCCGGACCCTTCATCGGTGGGAGTCCTGACCGCTGCCGAAGGTGGTTTCGAGGTGTCGCTTTGGGCCGGATCCCGGCGGCCGCTCATAGAGGCGTTGCTGCCCCGCATACCGGCGGTGACGCCATCTCGTGCCTTGCAGTCATTGCGCAAGAGGCTGTTGCTTACCACGGCTCAAGTGCCCTCGGGCGCATCCGTCGCACCCAGCTTCCTGGGCCTCCGGGTGGAACGCCTCGCGGCAGCGGGGGACTATTCTGCGGCCCTTGCGCTGGCAGCTTTGGCACCGCCGCAAATGGATGACCCGGCGCTCGATGTCGTGCGCGTAGAGGGCGCTCTCCTGAGCGGCAATCATCAAAACGCTTGTGAGGTTGTCGATCGCGTGTTGGCAATCGGCCGCCGGTCACCTTACTGGGTTCGCCGCCTCGCATTTTGCCGCGTCCTTGAGGGCAATATGGCGCGAGCCGCGCTCACCGCGGCGGTTTTGAGAGAGTTCCCGGGCGAGCCAGATCTCTTGTTCGATCAATTGCTGTCGTCGTTCGCGGAGGGCGCGGAAGCGCCCATCGCGGCAACGACCGACCTGGCCCCCCTCCACTTCGCAATGATTCGCGCCGCGCGCCGGGCTTTGCCGGACAGCGCGGCTGATACGGCGAACCCGGCAATGCTTCGCGCGATCGCGACATCTGCGAATGCCTCGATCGAAGCCCGGCTTCGCGCCGGGGAGGCGGCGGAGATCGCTGGCGTTCTGGGTGCCGAGTCTTTGGGGCAGATTTATGCGAGCCTTGCGTTCAGCGATGCGCAACGGACCAATGTCTAGACGGCTGCGCTCGACCTGCCGCGGTCCAATGCCAATGCCTTGTTGTTCCAAACGGCGGTCGCGGAAACGATCCCTGCGGCGCAGGCGGAGGCACTCCAAACCGCGCTTCGGTTAGCCAACGTTCGCACCCATGGCATGATTGCCCGAGTCAATGCGGATCGCTTGGCGGCTTTGACGCCGGATCCCGATCTCATGTGGTTCGCCGGAGATGCCGGTTTGGCTCTGCTTCACGCGGACCGCAAAAAAGGGGCGCGTGCGTGGTTCGATGCGGCGCGGCAAATCGTTTCAGACTCGCAACCCGGCGCGGCAACCGCGGTCCTGCGTCTCTGGGTGCCGCTGTTGGTCGGTGCGTCGGACGATGCGTTGCCCTGGGCCCCGTCAGCGCTGGCCGACTGGTGGCAAGGTGTCGTCATCCTTGATCCGGTTCAAGCCCAGGGTCTGAGCGGTGTGGCGTTCTCGACGTTTGATGCCCTTGGGTTACCCGTCCCCGAAGAGGT
>CALJDF010000145.1 GCA_938023835.1 uncultured Alphaproteobacteria bacterium | reverse complement strand
CATCGAGAAACGGTCGCCCAGCATCAGCGCGGTCGTGGACATGGTGCGGCCCGGGCCAATGACCGGAATGTCGAGGACCGACCGCAGCGCTGACACGCCGGAGTCGCTCACCGTGTCGATGCATACCGCGCCATAGCCGTCTTCCTGGGCCGAGCGGCCCGCCTCAAGCAAAGACATGTCGGCCAGCACGTAATCTTGCTGGCTCGTATAGGTACGCGGCGCGGCGCGAACCGGGCGGTAGTCGATCTCGATATCGGGCGAGAGTTTGACCGCTTTGGACTGGGCCTGACGATTGGCCAGTTCCTCGGGCGTCATCGGAAAGGGGACGAGGACAAGGATTTTTCTCATGCGTCTGATCTCCTAGTCGGTCGGCGCAAAAGAGGGACGCTTGCGCACCTCGGTGAGCCAGTTGGTCAGGGTGGGGCGGCCTTCGTAGAAGTCGGGCATCACGCTGCCAAACTCGTTGGTCTCAAGGTCGCGTGCGCGGCGGAAGTCGAAAAAGCTGAAACAGCCTGCAACGGCGATGTGGCCGATGTGAAATCCGGAAAACGACGGCGCGAGCGCTTCAAGGCGATCAAGAACCCGTTCGATCGCCGCGAGATAGCGTGCGCGTTGTTCGGGGGATTGCTCGGCCTCCGGCCGCTTGCGCTCGTTGTTCCACTGCACCGTCATGTCCCATAGGCCTTCGCCGAGGCTGAGCAGGTGCATCGCGGGCCAGCGTTCGGCGGGTTTCGTGGGGTAGAGCTTCGGTCCAGCCAGTGATTCCAAATACTCGTAGATCACCATGCCGGGGAACAGGGCGACCCCGTCGTCGGTGATCAGGGTCGGCACTTTGCTCAAGGGGTTCTGGTCGGTCAGATGGCTGGGCCGGTCATAGGGCATGGCCCGCTCCCATGTAATCGCGTCATAGAGCCCCAACTCGCGGGCGACGACTTCGACCCGGTGCACCAACCCGGGCATCGGCGTGTAGAGGATCTTCATGCTGTTACCCAGTTCTTCTCTTCGCAAGAGCTAGGGTATCCGGCGGCGCGGCGTTTGGCGAACGAGGTCGCTAGGCGAGAACGATCTTCTTCGCGTCCGCCGGTAGGAATTCGGTGTGGCAATGGTTGCAGTGCAGCGTCACGACGGCACGATTGATGATGTCTTCGGTCGCATGGAACCAGCCCTCGCAGGCGGCGCACTGGACCCACGATGTGTTGCCGCGTTTTTCGCCGGCGGGCGAATGAGTGCGAAGCCGAATGGTGTTGTCGCTACTCATCTCAAAGTTCCGGCCAGCCGGTGGTGTCGAGCCCGGTGAGGCGTGCGATCGCGGCGTCGAGTGCAGCCTCGCCAACACTATTGCGCGGGGCGACGGGCCGTGGCGCGCCCGGCACTTCGGAGGGCGCTAGGGTCGCGTCGATCCCGGCTTTTTGGACCGTCTTGGCGCCGCGCGCCAACGAGGGGTCCATTAGGGAGCCTTGCAGGCCCGAGGCCGTGATGACGTCACGTTCCCACTGCACGCGGGTGGCCAGGGCAAACATAATGTCGCTGTCGGAGAACAAGTCGATATCGTCGTCGACGGCAATGATCGCTTTGGTTCGCCGGTATGCCAACGCGGCCATCAAGGCATCGCGCACCTCGCCGATACCGGGGTTTTCGAACGAGACATAAGCGTGGAAACGACGGCCCGATACCGGCACGTGAACCCGCCGCACAGACGGTGCAATTGGCTTCATCATGCCGTAGATCTTGCCCTCCATGACCATGTTGTCGGGCACCAGCATGTCGGCGTGGCCCGATCCGTAGTCGTGATAGATCGCCTTCTCGCGTCGGGTGATACAGGTCACCTCGCACACCGGGGCGGCAACTTGGGCGCCCATGTAACCGGTGTATTCGCCGAATGGACCGTCGGCCTCCCAAATGTCCGCAGGAGCCCAGCCTTCGATGACGATTTCGGCGTCGGCCGGGACCATGATCTTGTCGCCATGCGTGATGCTCGGTACCAAACGCAGCGGTTCACCGAGGAGGCCGCCGCACGCTGACCAATGGCTCTCCGGGTAAGCCAGTTTGGCTTGGGTGCCGAGAAGAACCTTGGGGTGGTGCCCGATCCAGAACGCCACGGGACAGGCTTCGCCCTTGCCCCAGAACTTGCGCAGGTTTCGCGTGTTGTGCGACGCGGGATAGGGGTAATACGACATCCGCCGTGGCGCCTTGACCCAGCAACGCTGAATGGCCGTGTTGTCGACGCCGGTGTCCGGATCATAGGTGGTCGCATGAGCGGCGGTGAGATAAGGGCCGGGATCAAGCGCGTGTTGCGTCAAGACCGGAAGATCGAGGAGAGACGACTCGTCGCCTTGCAGAACAATTTGTTGCACCGGCGCGTCGTCACGGGTGACGCTTATCGGTGCGATCGGATTGGCCGTCCGCTGCGCGTAGGTCGCGGCAAAGTCGCGGTGGTCTTGGATGCCAAGCGCTCGCGCGGTGAGTTCCCGACTCGCGGTGAGGTTGCACACCACGGAAATCGGATTGATCGCACCGTCGGCTGCCTGTGGCTGGGCGATCTCGATGACCGGGAACTGCTGGCGCGCATCCAGCGCCTGCTGCAGCGCCGTGATCTCTTGCACCAGCGACACGGCGCCCTCCGGCCGCCAAACATGCGGCGCCTCGTCATTGAGAAATGTTCGCAGGTCGCTCATACGGTCCAATTCATAGGGAAAAGTTCCCGCATTCTGTCATATCGGGGTGCCGGGGCAAGAGAAGACGCGTTGCTTGGCGCGGGGCCAGTCGGTAGATTAACCGGACAATAACGAACAGGTTCCGGGACGCAAAACCGGACGCCATCTAGGGAAGGGGAAGGCATGTCGGGCCATATCGATATCGTTTGTAATCTCTACACGCCGGTCGAAGTTCGCAACGACCAGACCGGGATCGATAACCACTTCAAGAAACAAGTCCGGATGAGCCCCAAGATGCGCAAAGGCATTGGGGTGCCTGAGTATCTTCGCATGATGGACGAGGCGGGCATTGAACACGCTCTCCTGATCGCCACGCGCGCCGGCGATATGAACGTGAAAGGCTCCTTTCACATTTCCTATGAGCGCGTTCACCAGGTGTGCCAGCGCTACCCGGATCGCTTTTCGGGCCTGGCCGGCGTCGACCCGACTCTTGGCATGCAGCAGCTTGCCGAGTTGGAATACGCGGTAAACGAACTCGGGTTTGTCGGTGCGCATTATTATCCGCACTGGTTCGACCTGGCGCCCGACCATCCGTACGTTTTCCCGATCTATTCGAAATGCATCGAGCTCGATATTCCGATCATGATGCAGGTCGGCCACAACTTGGTGTATCAGCGGGATCGCCGGCTACCGTCTGTCGGTCGTCCGATCACCCTTGATCGCATATCGATTCTTTATCCGGAACTTCGTTTGCTCGGCATCCACTTGGGCGTGCCGTGGACCGACGAGATGATCTCGATGGCGTGGAAACACGAGAACATCTTTATCGGCGGCGACGCCTATGCGCCGAAGCACTGGCCTAAGCAAATGGTGCACTACGCCAATAGCTACGGCTCGCATAAGTTCCTGTTCGGGACGGACTGGCCGGTGATCGACCCCATCCGTGCGGTGAGGGAGGTCGGCGACCTGAACTTCCGCCCCGAGTCTTACCAAAAGATCATGCGCGACAACGCTATTCGCATTTTCAAACTCGACGAGCGGTCAAAGATGAAGTCGCTACGGCGATTGAGTGCAACCGTCAAAAAACGGACATCGAAGGCCAAGCCGGCCAAGCGCACACCAGCGAAGCGCAAGACGGCGAAGAAGCGGAAGACGCGCTAACCGACACCTCCAGGGAGAACACGATGACGATCCAACTCCAAAAAGAGAACTGCGCCCTCATCGTTGTAGACATGCAAAACGGCTTCCTCGACGCAAAGGGGTCAATGGCCCAATCGGGATTCGACTGGGAGAAACTCGCCGCTGCGTCGCCCGGTGTGCAACGTCTTGTTGCCGGCGCGCGCAAGGCCGACGTACCTGTGTTTTGGACCCAGTATGTTTACGAGCCGGACTTTCGCGACGGTGGCGTACAGATCGAAGAGATCATGCCTGGCCTCAAGGAAGTGAACCTTTGTGTCTCAGGCACGTGGGATGCCGAACTGCATCCCGATATGAAGCCTGAAGACACCGACATCATCATCGAAAAGAATCGGCCAAGTTCTTTCTATTCGACGCGGCTGGAATCCTACCTCCGATCGCAGGACATCGAAAATGTCGTGGTCTGTGGGGTCACGACCAACATCTGCGTGGAAACGACCGTCCGGGACGCGTCGCAGCGCGACTTCCGTACCTTTGTCGTGCGTGATGCGGTGGGCGAGGTTGATGATTTCCGTGGCCAAACCGCACTGAAGGCGATGGAGTATCTCTTTGCCCGAGTGATGAACGTCAACGACGTGCTCGACGAATGGGGTGTCGAGCTGAGCAACGCGGCCTAGGGGGATACAGAAATGACAATGCAATTGGGCACCGACAAAACCGCCCTCGTCGTCGTGGATATGCAGAACAGCTACTGTCGGTCCGGCGGGCGGATGGAAAAGCTTGGCTTTCCGTGGGAGCGGTTGGCGGCAGCGGAGCCAGGGTGCAAGACCATGGTGGCGGCGGCGCGCAAAGCCAGCGTACCGGTCATCTATACCCAGTTCGTCTATCAGCCTGATTTCAAAGATGGCGGGTTTATCGTCAATGAGATCATGCCGGCGTTGAAAGATGTTGGTTTATGCGCGCTTGGCACCTGGGACGCCGAGATCATCGATAGCCTGACGCCACAGCCGGGCGATGCCGTTATCCAAAAGAACCGACCGAGTGCGTTCTACTCAACGCAGCTTGAGTCCGTTCTTGCGGCGATGAAGATCAAGAGCCTCGTGTTTTGCGGTGTGACCACCAACATGTGCGTCGAGACCACGGTTCGCGATGCTTGCCAGCGGGATTTCCGCTGCTTCGTCGTCAGTGATGCGGTGGGTGAGGTTGAGGATGACCGTTCCGAGGTCGCGCTGATGACCATGGGGTTCTTTTTCGCCCGCGTCCTGACCACCGACGAAGTATTGGACTCATGGAAGGTCGAACTCAGCAATGTCGCTTGAGGGCCAGATCTCGGGACGTCCCGATAACTTCCGGCCCATTCTGCTCTCCACCGGCGTGCGATCGTCCGCGCGCCGGACGCCGAACAAGGTGGCCTTGGCGCAGGGACCACGTCAGTTCACATACACAGCCCTCGTTGAACGGTTCAACCGGGTTGCAACTGCGGCAATTCATGGCCTTGGGCTGAAGAAGGGCGATCACGCCGCGCTATTCGCGCCCAACTGTATCGAGTTTCTTGAGATTGTCGCGGGGCTGGCCGATGCCGGTGTCGCGGCTGCGATGGTGCCGCCGTCGGTAACGCCGCCCGAGGTTGAGCATATTTGCAATGACTCCGGGGCCAAAGTGTTGTTTGTCCACGAGAGTGTCGAAGATGTTGCCCGAGCGGCAAAGCTCGAAACCGTGGAGCGCATCATCGTCATTGGCAAGGACTATGACGATTGGATCGCCGGCGCCAAACCGGAACAACCGACTGTGCCGCTCGAGGAGTGGGATGTCTTCTGCATTCCCTACACCTCCGGCACGACGGGCAAGCCCAAGGGATGCCTGTTGTCGCATCGATCGCGAACCCTTGCCTTCTACACGATGGGCGTCGAGTTCGGGTGCTACGGGCCGGATGATCGCGCGTTGGCGCTCGCGCCGCTATTCCACGGTGCGGGATTTGCGTTTGCGATGGCACCGATCTTTTTTGGCGGCTTCTGTGAAATATTGCCGAAGTACGAGCCCGAGGTGGTACTTCGAAAAATCTCCGAGATGCACCTGACAAACACGTTCTTTGTGCCGACGCATTTCCATCGGATGTTCGCACTGGAAAAAAAGGTCCTCGACAAGCATCGGCCGGACACGCTGCGGGCCATCATTTCGAACGCCGCGCCGTTGCTGCAGGACACCAAAGAAAAGATCGTCGATTACTTTGGCGAGGGGCTCTTGCATGAGACGTATGGATCGACCGAAGGCGGATTCGTTACCAGCCTGAGACCGCCCGATCAGCTACGAAAACAGCAATGCGTTGGATTGCCCTATGCCACGGTTGAAGTCTCCTTGCGCGACGAAAAGGGTGCTGAAGTCCAGCAAGGGGATGTCGGGGAGTTGTTTTGTCGCTCGCCGCTCTTGTTCAACGGCTATTGGGAAAACCCCGAGGCGACAGCCGAAGCGTTGACCGACGACGGTTGGTGCACGGTGGGCGACATGGGCCGCCACGACGACGAGGGCTATCTCTATCTGGTGGACCGCAAGAAAGACCTGATCATTACGGGCGGGGTCAACGTCTTCCCCCGTGAAATCGAAGAGGTCTTGGTGGCGCATCCGGCCGTTGCCGAAGCGAGCGTGATCGGAGTCCCAGACGAGCAATGGGGTGAGGCTGTCAAAGCCATCGTGGTGACAAGCAGTGAGGTCACCGAAG
Source organism: uncultured Alphaproteobacteria bacterium (assembly GCA_938023835.1). GTDB lineage: Bacteria > Pseudomonadota > Alphaproteobacteria > SHVP01 > SHVP01 > CALJDF01. The sequence continues at coordinate 29,867 of CALJDF010000145.1, read as the reverse complement.
CTGATCTCGACGCCTACTGCCGTGAGAATTTGGCCAAGTACAAGATTCCCAAGTCTTATGCCTACTTGGATGTTTTGCCGCGGAATGCCGGCGGCAAGATACTCAAGACCGAGTTGCGGGACCGCGCAAAAAAAGGTGCGTTGTAGCGTCACCTAGAACGGCTGCGCGCCGCCGCGGTCTGGCACAACGAATACGAATGGAGTTGGCGCCAAGCGCGCCGGAGAGAGGCCCGATATGAGTAACGTCGCTGAAGCCGATGGATCGGCCACCGCCCTTGAGGCCCGTCTGCGCCAGGTTTTGGGTAACGACCATGTCTTGACTGATCTTGAGGATCGTCAGTTTTTCTCGAGCGACGTGTTTCGGGAGGCCGACCCGGCAGCGTTCGTCATTCAGCCTGGCACACCGGAAGAACTTGCTGAAGCCGCGAAGGCGGCAACGAGCGAGGGCTACGCTGTTATTCCGCGTGGCGGCGGGTTGTCCTACACCGACGGTTACCTGCCGGTATCCCCGAAATCGATTGTTGCCGACCTGCAGCGCCTCAATCGCATTGTCGAAATTAACGCCGAAGACATGTACGCCGTCGTCGAAAGTGGCTGCACCTGGCTACAGGTATATGATGCGCTAAAGGAAAAGGGCTTGCGGGCGCCGTACTTTGGCGCTCTGTCCGGCATGTACTCCACCGTTGGCGGTGCAATGTCGCAGAACAGCATCTTTTTTGGATCCGGCATCCACGGCACAGCCGCCGACAGCTGTCTCGGACTTGAAGTTGTTTTGGCCGATGGCCGGATTCTTAAGACCGGTTCTTGGGCAACACCATTCAATCCTTCACCCTTCTTTCGCAGCTACGGTCCGGACCTAACCGGGCTATTTCTTTCGGACGCGGGCGCGCTCGGCTTCAAAACCAAAGTTGTGTTGCGTCTCATCCCGTTCCCGACCGAGACCCGCTACCTATCGTTCGCGTTTGACGACTACGATGGGGTGACAGCCGCAATGTCCGAAGTCTCGCGCCGCGGGTTGGCGGCGGAGTGTTTTGCGTTCGATCCCTACCTCCAGGGCCAACGCCTGAAGCGCGAGGGGCTGCTCACCGATATCAAGCGGCTTGCCAACGTGGCCCGGTCCGGCAAATCGATTCTCGACGGGGTCAAGGGAGCGGCCAAGGTTGCCGCAAGTGGTCGGCGGATGTTCGAGGGGGTCGAGTACTCGGTCCACCTGGTGATCGACGGCTACGATGCGAAAACGGTCGAGTCGGTTGTTGCCGAAGCCAAGGGCATTTGTGCCGACGCCAAGGGTCGTGAGATCCAGGCGAGTCTGCCGCAGATCATGCGCGCCACACCTTTCGTCCCGCCGAACAGTATGTTGGGCCCCGAGGGGCAGCGTTGGGTGCCGATTCATGCGCTGGTGCCGCATTCCCGCGCTGCGAACCTGATTCAGTCAGTTCATGATTATTTCGAAGAACACGCCGAGTTGGTCGATCAGCATGGCATCGAATGGGGCTATCTGATGTGCGCCGTGGCCCAGCAAACCTTTTTGATGGAGCCCGTTTTCTTCTGGGAAGACTCACGCCACCTCTATCACGAGCGCTACCTTGAAGACGATTACGTCGCGAAGCTCAAAGTCTTCCCCACGGATGAAGCCGCACGACGCGCGGTCACCCAACTCAGGAGCGGCCTCGCGGATCTGTTCAAAGAACTCGGTGCGGTACATTTCCAGATCGGCAAGGCCTATCGATACAAAGAAGGGCGCAACCCCGATACCTACGCGCTTCTCGAAGCGATCAAAGACTATGTTGATCCGGCCCGATTGATGAACCCGGGCTCGCTCGGCCTCGACTAGCAACCCAACGGTCGCCGCGGCGCTTATTCGCGGCAAGAAAGAAGACGCCAGCGTGGTGACGCCGTCCTCGTCAAATCTGCGTCGCGCGGTGCCGATCATCGCCGGCTTATGCGCGATCTATGTGCTGGCCCACTTCTATCGCGTTTCAACCGGCGTGATCGCGCCAGATATCATGGCCGAAACCGGCATCGGGCCGGAGTCCATGGGCGCGCTTTCTAGCGCCTTCTTCTTCTCTTTCGCATTGTTTCAAATCCCGGTCGGCATTTTGCTGGACCGTTTCGGCCCGCGCCAAGTCGTGCCAGCGCTCCTGGTGTTTGCTGTTGCCGGGGCTTTTGTTTTTGCCGCATCCGATACCGTTGTCGGGCTAACGATCGGGCGCGCCATGATGGGGATGGGCACGGCGAGCATCCTGATGGGGTCATTGGTCGTTGCGACACGATGGTTTCCACCAGACCGCTTCGCCGCAATTGCTTCGTTCTTTGTGGCGATGGGAACGTTGGGCGCTTTGTTGGCGACAACGCCGCTTGCCGCGGTATCGGAAGCCGTAGGGTGGCGTAGCGCGTTCTTTCTGATGGCAGGGGTAACGCTGCTCTTCGGAGTAGCCGCTTTTTGGGTTGTCCGCGATGCCCCGCCCGGCCATGCCTATTACGCTCGAAGGCCGGAAGGATTGCGTCAGGTCTTCAAAGGGCTAGGCGATGTTATGCGCAATCCGCAGCTCAAGTTTATCGTTGCGGTGAACTCGGTGGGCTATGGCGCCGTCCTCGCGATCACGGCGCTTTGGGGCGGTCCCTATCTCGCCGAGGTCCATGGGCTTGGCCCGGTTGGGCGCGGCAACATATTGCTATTGATGACCCTGGGTCAGGTCTTGGGTCATCTAACCTATGGGCGCCTGGACCGCATTCTGGACACCCGCAAAGGCTTGATTGTGTTCGGTGTGGCAACATCGATCGCGCTCCTCTTGGTGGTCGCGCTTGTGCCAGACCTGTCGTTGGGGGTCGTTACAACAGTTTTTATCAGCTTTGGTTTCATCAGTGGGTACACGGTCATTATTACGACCCACGGGCGGGCCATTTTTCCAGAACACTTGGTTGGTCGCGGCATGACCACCAACAACACCTCCGTTTTTCTAGGCGCCGCGATCATTCAGGGGGCGACCGGCGCCATCATCGGTAGCTTTATGACCGAATCCGGTGAAACGCCTGAGGCCGCCTATCGGGCGATGTTCGGCTTTCTGGCAGCCCTTCAGATTGTGGCGCTTCTTATTTACCGTCGGGCTCGGGACGTTCGGCCCAGCGACGACGTGGCTCGCCAAGCCACGGATTGAGCCGTTTTCGGCGTTTACCATTCCTTAACAGGCCAGGCCCTATCCTCTCTCTCGCTAGAACGGGTTTGCGGAATTCATCCGCGTTCGCTCGTGAAAGAGGTTGGATTAGATGGAAAGCGTGCCTGCTCTTGAGTTGGCTACTGCGATGCTAAAGCAAGCATCGCAGCCTGGCGGATTTGATAGCTCTCTCAAGGCAGCTGCTGAAGTTCGGCAAACGGCCGACCTTCTGGCGTCGCAGAATCGTCATCAGACCGGAGAGGCCGCTGAGCAAAACGCTGGGCGATCCTTCGACCGGCCGGGTGACGAACGATCTGCACCGCCTGGTTTGGGCCAATTCGTCGATCTGACCGTGTAACCCTCTCTCATTACTCATCCTCTCCTCAGGCGCCGCTCATCTCGAGCGGCGCCTTTTTTCTAAACGGCGCGTGAGATACCGGGTAGACTTCCGCCTGGGCCAGTGACGTGTGCGGAAATCCGATAGGGGGATTTTTGCCTGATGGACAAGTACGTCCGACAGGCCGCGGTTGGCCATGACCGTGCGGGGCTTCTTGAGAAGCTGATCGATATCGGCGCGGCGCTTTCCTCGGAGCGCAACCGCGACCGTTTGTTCGAGCGCATTCTCTTGGAGGCGATGCATTTCTGCGGCGCCGACGGTGGCACGCTCTACCTACGCACGGAAGACGACAAACTCGACTTCGCCATTGTTCGCACGAACTCCCTCGGTACGGCCGTCGGTGGTTCGACCGGGGTCAAAGCGGGTTTCGCTGCGATCCCACTTCGCGACCACGACGGCAACGAAAATCACGCGACAGTCGTCAGCCATGTCGCGTTGAGCGGTCGGACAATGAACATTCCCGATATTGCGCGTGCGACGACGTTTGATTTTTCCGGGACACGTGCCTTCGATGCCGAGAATGGCTACCGCTCGGTGTCCTTCCTGACGTTGCCGCTCAAGGACAGCCGGGCCGAAGTGATCGGTGTGCTGCAGCTCATCAATGCACAAGACCTGCAAGGCAATGTGGTCGCGTTCCCGAGCGATATTGAACCTCTTGCCGAAGCGCTAGCCTCGCAAGCAGCGGTAGCGCTTGAAAACCGACTTCTCTTGGAGGCGCAAAGACGTCTCCTTGACTCCTTTATCCGGCTGATCGCCGCCGCCATTGACGAAAAGTCCCCATTTACGGGCGAGCACTGTCAGCGGGTGCCGGCGATCATGGAGCTGTTTGCTGATGCGGCCTGTGACCAAACCGACGGTCCATTCGAGGACTTCGACCTAACCCAAGAAGAACGCTACGAGCTCCATATCGCCTCCTGGCTACACGATTGCGGCAAGGTGACCGTGCCGGAGTACGTCGTCGACAAGGCAACCAAGCTTCACACGCTCTATGATCGCATTGAGACGGTGCGGATGCGGTTCGAAGTCATCAAGCGTGACGTCGAAATTGAGTTCCTACGGCGCGCCTGCGCAGAAGGGATTGACCCCCAAACCTACCAACAAGATCTGAATGCCGAACTAGCGGCGATCGAGGACGATTTCCGTATTGTCATGCAGTCGAATCTTGGCGTCGAAGATATGCCTGACGAGGACATCGCGCGAATCCATGATATTGCGAAAGAGCGCACCTGGACTGATGGCAGCGGGGTTCAACGACCGGTACTGAGCGAAGACGAGGTGCGCAATTTGACCATCCGCCGCGGTAATCTGCTGCCCGAGGAACGGGAAATGATCAATAACCACATCGTGGTTACGATCGATATGCTCGACAATCTTCCGTTCCCGGCGGAGTTGGCGCGTGTGCCGGAATACGCTGGCGGCCATCACGAAAAAATGGACGGCACCGGATATCCGCGCGGTTTGAAGCGCGACGAAATGTCTGTGCCGGCACGGATGATGGCGATCGCCGACATATTTGAAGCGTTGACCTCTCCCGACCGGCCCTACAAGCAGGCCAAGAAACTTAGTGAGACCATGGCCATCATGGCGGATATGGTGCGCAACCAGCATATCGACCCGGACCTGTTCCGCTTGTTTATCGACTCGTCGGTCCACCTTCGGTTTGCCGAGAAGTTTCTGGAGCCCTGGCAGGTCGATCTGGACGCCGTCGACGCCGTTCTTATGCCCTTTAGGCGCGGCTGAAACGCGGGTTTCGGCACAGTAATGTGACCGCCGCGTGAGGCTGGTAGCGTGGGACGACGCTCCTCAATTCCCATATAAAAAGAGCTATGAAGACCGAATCGAGCATCCTCCGTTGGGGTCGGTGGGCGTTGTCGCCCGCGCTGCGAACGTTGTCGGCAGGCGTCGTGGGCGCGTCGATTCTGTCCTCGCCGGCAAGTGCCCAGGACGCGGCATCGCCGTGGGTCACATACGACCAGGGTCGGGCCCGGCTCGTTTCCGCTACCCAGAACGCGGCGGGCGATCTCCTCCTCGGCCTGCAATACCAAATCGCGCCAGGATGGGAAGTCTACTGGCGCTCGCCGGGCGATGCGGGATTCCCAACGACAATAGATTGGACGGGTTCCGAAAACCTTGACGAGCCCATCCTGCAATGGCCGCGCCCGCACCGGTTTCAGATATTTGAAATAGAGACCTTTGGGTACCAAGACGAAGTCGTGTTGCCTATTGCTGCGCGTCAAGCGCGTCAAGACGAGGCCGTGGCACTACGGGCCGCGGTCAATTTCCTAACCTGCCGAGAAATCTGCGTCCCACACACGCTTTCGATGGCGTTTGATTTGCCTGCGGCCGGAACCGATGGTCCGGTGATTTCCGAGTTCGCGCCGCTGATAAACACCTATCGCGCGCAAATTCCGCCACGCGATGGGGGCCGTGGTCTCACCGTCGAGCGTGCCGAGGTGGTGAATGCCAATGGTGGGCAGCTTCTGCAGGTTGTGGCGCGTTCGGATGTGCCCTTCAGCGCCCCCGACGTCTATGTCGAAGGTCCCGATGTCTTCTCATTTGCCGCGCCGACTTTCCGTCTATCAGAAAACGGTCGTCGAGCGGTCTTGCAGGCATCCGTATCGCGAACCGCGCTCGCAGGGAACGATGGGCCCGTCCTCCTGGGAAGTGACCTTACGCTCACGCTCGTCGACGGCGAGCGGGCGGTTGAACAGACTTTGGCCACCACGCTCGGCCAGGCCGAGTCGGCCGCGTTCTTGCCGTTTGCCGCTATTCTTGCGCTTGCATTACTCGGCGGTCTCATCTTGAACGTGATGCCGTGCGTTCTTCCGGTCCTTTCAATCAAGTTGCTGGGCGTGGTTAGTCATGGTGGCGGGGAGCGGGGACCGGTCCGACGCAGTTTCCTGGCCTCTGCCGCGGGTATTGTCTTTGCCTTTCTTGTATTGGCCGGTGCATTGGCGGGTTTTCGCGCGGGCGGCGCTGCGGTGGGCTGGGGTATCCAATTCCAGCAACCGTTGTTCATTGTCGTCATGACAGTCCTCATAACCCTGTTCGCTGCAAATATGTGGGGATTGTTCGAGATTCGATTGCCGGCTTGGCTTGGCGGTGGTGTGGGCGGTGTCTCGAATAACCCCCATAGTGCGAGTGGGTCATTTGCAAGCGGGGTGTTCGCGACGATTCTGGCGACGCCGTGTTCGGCGCCTTTCCTGGGTACGGCGATTGGGTTCGCTCTGGCGCGCGGACCTGTTGAGATATTCTCGATTTTTCTGGCGCTTGGCCTCGGGATGGCCGCGCCCTTTCTGTTGGTCGCAGCTATTCCGCACTTGGCAACAAAACTGCCACGGCCCGGTCGTTGGATGCTGGTCGTGAAGAAGGTCCTTGCCCTAGCGCTCGTGGGGACCGCCGTGTGGTTGCTCTCGGTGTTTGCATTCCAGGTTAGTCTTGAGGCCGCCTATTTCCTGGCCGCGATGATGGTGGTTGTCGTGGCCGTGCTTTTTGTACGTCCCCGATTGCCGGCGCGGGTTCGACCGGTGGCGGTTGCAGCTGTTGTTTTGCTGGCCGTAGGCTCATTTGCGGCGCCGCAGCTGGGCCAGGCGGTATCGCAGGAAGCTGCCGGTGACGAATCCATCTGGCAACCCTTCGAACCCGATGCAATTCCGCAATTGGTTGCAGATGGAAAAGTCGTTTTTGTCGACGTTACGGCCGAATGGTGCATTACCTGCCAAGTGAATAAGAAACTCGTCCTAACCCGTGGTGCGTCGCGGACCCTTCTTGCCAGCCCTAACGTCGTCGCCATGCGGGCGGATTGGACAAGCCCGGATGAGGGCATTGCGCGATATCTGGCCAGTTTTGGCCGCTTCGGTATTCCGTTCAACGTGGTCTATGGGCCTGTGGCACCGAATGGCCTGTCGCTCCCCGAGTTGCTCAAGGAGCGGGTTGTTATCGACACCTTTCGACAAGCTGCCGGAAGCGACTTGCTGGCCAATGACTCCTAGGAGGGAGACGGACCATGACGATCAAGAAACTTGCACTTCCCGCAGCTGGAATCCTCGTTGCAGCGGTAGTCGTTGTCCTCTTGGTCGGACTGCCCGGTGGGGATGACGCCGCAGGTTTGAAGATCGAAGGGCAGGTACAGAACTTTGCAGTTGGTGATCGACCTGGCCCTGACACCGAATGGCGAACGGGCGATGGCGGCAAGGTTTCTCTTGCCGACTTTAGCGGCAAGGTCGTGATGGTAAATTTCTGGGCGACTTGGTGCGCGCCATGCATTCGGGAACTCCCATCGATCAATCGCTTGCAAGCAACGCTCGGCGGCGAGGATTTTACTGTCGTCGCGATCAACATCGATACGGGCGGCAAAGCCGTCGCCGCGCCGTTTGCCAAGCGGCTGGAGATCGACGATCTCGACCTCTATCTCGATCCGCGGGGATCTGCCAGTCGCGCGATGGGCGTCAACGTGATGCCGACCACGGTTGTCTATGATCGGCAGGGACAAGAAGTAGGGCGCCTTGAAGGTGGTGCCGAATGGGACTCGCCAGAGGCGCTGGCCCTCCTCCGGTGGTTTATCAACAATTCCGGCTAGCCCTGTTGTCAGGTCTCTTGCGTCGCTAGAATCGGCGCATGGCAGAAACCCTCGACCTCAAGGGCTTGAAGTGCCCACTGCCCGTTCTGCGTGCCAAAAAAGCGCTCAAGGCTTTGGCGCCTGGCGCCATGCTTAGGGTACTGGCGACTGACCCCGGTTCGGTCAAAGACTTCCAGGCCTTTTGCGAGACGACTGGCAACGAATTGGTGTCTTGGGCCGAATCGGACGGCGTCTTCACCTATTCGCTGCGCAAGAAATCCTAAGCCCTACGCGCGCCGAAATGCCGCCGCTGCAACCCAGCCGCTGGCTAATGCGATCAGGATCGCGATGATGCCGTAGAGCGCGGGCCGTTGGTTTGCGAGATCGAAAATCATGCGTTCGATGCCGGCTTTGCGGATTTGAAGGGGCGTCGACTGCTCGGCAACCACTCTACCGTCGCGTAGCAAATAGGTCGTCACCGTATAGTCGCCCTCGGGTGCGCTGGCCGGGAAGACGATCGAGGTGCGGAATAGCCGCTCGCGAAACTGGACACTGTTCTCGACATCGAAGTAGAGCAGGTCGCGCCGCTTGTTGCGCAGGATGGCTTCGCGAAACTCCAAGAGTTCCGCGCCGGCGAGGTGGCGGGTACTGGCTGCGACCGCAAAGTCGAGGAAGGCGCCCCCCATGCGAAATTGGGCCCGAACGGTCTGCGAGGCGATGCCTTCAAGGGGGCGGTTCGACGCCACCGCATAGTAAGCCGGCACCCCCTGGAAGGTAACGGATCGGCGGTTCATCCAGATGCCACTAACCTTGGCCTTGCGCCGGACAACCAATTCCTCACGTGGGCCCTGAACCACCACCACAACGTCACTCGGTTCGTCCACTGCGCCGAACAAGAGAATGTCTTTTCCGGTGAAATTCGACGTGATCGATATCGAACTTTCCGACATGTCGGCGACCAACGATTGAGCCGTCGCAGGTAACACAGCAGTAGCGGCCAATCCGAGCGCGAGGAAAAAGGCGGGGCGGTTCATTCTGCGATTGCCCGACCGATTGAGAATAGGTCTTCGGGTTCAAAAATAAGATCGACGATCAGCTTGGCGCATACCGCCAGGACGATCACGCCCAAGAGGGCGCGTAGTTGCTCGCCTCGCAACATACCGCTGACCCGCGCGCCGAACTGCGCGCCGATGACCGCACCGGCCAGCAGGAGGACGGCCAGCACGACATCCACCGTTTGCGTGTTAATCGAGTGGAAGAACGTGACGTTGGCGGTCACGAAAATGATCTGAAAGAGCGAGGTGCCAACGACCACCGAGGTCGGCATACCCAGGAGGTAGATCATTGCCGGGATCATGATGAAGCCGCCGCCGACACCCATGATCGCGGCCAAGAGTCCGACGAAGAACCCGACCAAAATGGGCGGAATGATGCTTATGTAGAGCTTGGACCTCTGGAATCGCATCTTGAAGGGCAAGCCGTGAGCCCAGTAGTGCTGATGGGCCTTTTTGCGATAACCGCCCTTGCGGGAGCGCATGATGAGTCGGACGCTCTCGACCACCATGAGCGATCCCACCACGCCGAGGAAAAGGACAAAGGACAGCGAAATCACCAGGTCAATCTGGCCCATTTCGCGCAGCAGTTTGAATAGGAACGACCCGACGGTGGAGCCAGCAAAGCCACCGATCACCAAGATGAGGCCCATCTTGATGTCGACGTTGCTACGTCGCCAATGGGCGATAACCCCAGACACCGACGCGGCCACAATTTGGTTGGCTTCGGTGGCCACAGCGACAGCGGGTGGCACTCCGATGAAGATCAGCAGCGGTGTCATCAAGAACCCGCCGCCGACCCCAAACAGGCCCGAAAGAAAACCGACTCCGCCGCCCATCCCCAAGACCAGGAAGATGTTGAGAGAGATCTCGGCGATCGGAAAATAGATTTGCATCGGCAAGCCTGCCGGACGTCCCAGGCCGGACGCAGGGCTACGAGGAACTACAAGCTGGATTTGGATTATGCGCTGGAGCGACGCATAATAAAAGGGCAGACCCTTCCAGCATCGCGCGTTTCTACCGCGCGCACCTCCTCGCTTCTTCAGGTTTTTGTGCGTCCAACCCCCATCGATACCTCGCCACCGGTTTCCGACGAAGTCAAGGAAACGACCTGCTACATGTGCGCCTGCCGGTGCGGGATTCGGGTGCATTTGCGGGATGGCGCATTGCGCTATATCGAGGGCAATCCGAAGCATCCGGTGAACCGCGGGGTCTTATGCGCCAAGGGCGCTGCCGGCATCATGAAGCAGCACTCTCCGGCAAAGCTGCGCAAGCCGCTAAAGCGCGTCGGCGAGCGAGGCCGTGGCGCCTTCGTTGAAATCGAGTGGGACGAAGCACTAGAAATCGCGACCGAATGGCTGGGCAAGATCCGGGAGACCGATCCCAAAAAGCTCGCCTTCTTTACGGGGCGGGACCAGAGTCAGGCGCTAACCGGGTGGTGGGCCACCCAATTCGGCACGCCGAACTATGCAGCCCATGGGGGGTTTTGCTCAGTCAATATGGCGGCGGCAGGCCTCTACACGATGGGCGGGTCGTTTTGGGAGTTCGGCGAGCCCGATTGGGATCGCACCCGGTATTTCATGATGTTCGGCGTGGCCGAGGATCACGCCTCCAATCCCATCAAAATCGGGCTCGGCAAGGTTAAGGCGAACGGGGCAAAATGTGTTTCGGTCAATCCCGTCCGTACCGGGTATTCCGCGATCGCCGACGAATGGGTTGGCATTCGCCCCGGCACCGACGGGCTCTTGGTGTTTTCGCTCATTCGCGAACTCCTCCTCGCGGACCAAGTCGATTTTGGATATCTCGCGCGCTACACCAACGCCGGCTGGCTCGTCATCCAGGACGATGGCGCGGCAGATCACGGCTTGTTCGTTCGCGATGAAGCCGGCAACCCGCAGTGCTGGGACAAGGCCCTCGATGGGCTCGGCCCAGCACTCGACAAAAACGCCAATCCCGCGCTCATTGGCGCACGGACGTTGGCAGATGGGCGTCGTGCGGTACCAGCATTTGAACTATTGGCGCGACGTTTCCTTGATCCCGCCTACGCGCCCGAGGCCGTCGCGGAACGAACCGGCCTGGCAGCGGATACGATCCGGCGTTTGGCTGCCGAGTTAGCCCATGCGGCATTTCAAGAAGAAATCAAACTTGATCTGCCTTGGACCGACTTTGCCGGTCGTCACCATGATCACATGATCGGCCGGCCGGTCAGTTTTCACGCCATGCGGGGCATCTCGGCGCACTCCAACGGATTTCATACGTGCCGGGCGCTACATGTGCTTCAGGCTTTGCTTGGCAGCATCGATTGCCCGGGTGGCTGGCGTTACCGTCCGCCATACCCCAAAGCAGCGCCTCCGGCCGTTTTACCGACTGGGCCGGTGTCGGCTCCGGGTGACCCGTTAGCTGGTCCGCCGCTCGGATTCCCGCGCGGGCCGGAAGACCTTTTGGTCGATGAGGTCGGCGCGGCGCAACGGATCGACAAGGCGTTTTCCTGGGAAGCACCGCTGGCAGCCCATGGCATGATGCACATGGTCATTCGCAATGCCTGGGCGGGGGACCCCTATCCGATCGATACGCTTTTCATGTTCATGGCCAACATGAGCTGGAATTCGTCGATGAACACCACCGAGACGATGCAGATGCTTACGGACAAAGATCCGAGCACCGGCGAATACAAAATTCCCCACATCATTTACTCGGATGCATTCGACTCGGAGATGGTGGCCTATGCCGATTTGGTATTGCCCGACACGACCTATCTCGAACGCTGGGACTGTATCTCACTCCTCGACCGACCGATTTCCGAGATCGGCGGTCCGGCCGACTCAATTCGCCAACCCGTATTGACGCCAGATCGTGACGTCCGGCCCTTTCAAGATGTTCTCTTGGACCTTGGCGCGCGCCTCGGTCTGCCCGGGATGGTTGACGATCGCGGCGACGCTCTCTATCCGGGCGGCTTGCCTGATTACATGCTCAGACACGAACGCAAGCCCGGTGTCGGGATGTTGGCTGGCTGGCGTGGCGCGGAAGGAACCTCCAAAGGGATCGGCGCCCCTAATCCTGACCAAATCGACCGCTACATTGCCAACGGATGCTTTTGGACCGACGCGATCCCCGAGGATGCCGTCTACTTTCGCAACGTGAACCAGGCCTATCGCACTTATGGCGAGGCAATGGGTTTTCTCGATACGCCGGACCCCGTCATCGTGCAGCTCTATTCGGAAGTACTTCAGAAATTTCGACTTGCTGCCCAGGGTCACGGTGCGGTTCAGCCGCCGGCCAGCGAGCGAGACCGAGTTGCGGCGTATTTTGATCCACTCCCGATGTGGTACATGCCGTTCGAAGAGTCAGTGATCGATCGCGACGCGTTTCCGCTTCATGCACTGACGCAGCGGCCGATGGTGATGTACCACTCCTGGGACTCTCAGAACGCGTGGCAGCGGCAGATCCTCGGGAGCAACAGGCTCTATATGGCGCGGTCGCTGGCAGCGCGCCAGGATATTGGCGATGACGATTGGGTATGGGTTTATAGCCACCAGGGTCGTATTCGGGGGCAGGTGCGACTGATGGACGGCGTCAATCCCGACACGGTCTGGACGTGGAATGCCATTGGCAAGCGACGGGGCGCCTGGGGGCTCGACACCGACGTCCACGAGGCGACCCAAGGGTTCCTGCTGAATCATTTGATCGGCGATACCTTGCCGAACGATGCGCATTCAAATGCTGATCCCGTCACCGGTCAGGCGGCTTGGTACGACTTGCGCGTCCGAATTGAAAAGGCTTCTCCTGGCGACGCGGCAGAAAGCTGGCCGCAATTTGATCCCTTGCCCACCAACACGTTGCACGGCGGGGCACCCGCGGTGTTGAGATACGGTGCGGACTTTCGAGGCGATTCATGACCGACCTTCCGAGCAAAGCGCCGGCCCGCAAGTTGGGTCTCGTGATCGATTTGGATACCTGCGTCGGGTGTCACGCCTGTGCCGTCAATTGTAAGGAATGGAACAGTGGCGGATTTGCGGCGCCGCTGACCGATACAGATCCTTACGGCGCGGAACCCGACGGCGTCTGGTTCAACCGGGTTCATAGCTTTGAAGCGGACACCCACGGTAAGGGAAGAACGGTACACTTTCCGAGGTCGTGTCTCCACTGTGACAACGCCCTTTGCGTTACGGTTTGCCCCACGGGCGCATCGTATAAACGCGAAGAAGACGGCATTGTTCTTGTCGACGAGGACAAATGCATCGGGTGCAAGTTGTGCTCTTGGGCATGTCCCTACGGGGCGCGGGAGTACGATGCGAACGAAGGTGTGATGAAGAAATGCACCCTGTGCATTGACCGAATCTACAATCAGAATCTGGAGGAGGCGCAGCGTGTGCCGGCGTGCGTTTCGACGTGCCCGGTGAGTGCCCGGCATTTCGGTGACCTAGCCGACCCGGAGTCCGATGTCAGTCGTTTGGTCGCTGATCGGGGCGGGCGGCCTTTGATGCCTGAGTTAGACTATGCGCCCGTCAATCGGTACCTGCCGCCGCGAACTTATCGGTCGCAACAAAGCCCCCTCAACGCAACGGCCGACTCGGTGGAGGGCAAGTTCCTCCAGTGGGTTGATCGTCTCCTCTCCTAAGTAGTTTCGGGACGCAACGTGCATCCGGCTTATTCCGTCATCTTCTTCACGGTTTCATCGGGGACCGGCTACGGCATGCTTTTTCTCATGTCGGTTCTCGCCTTGATCGGTCGTTTATCCGTTGATCCATGGTTCACGTGGCCCTCGTTCGTCATTGCATTCGGCTTGGTTACCTTGGGGTTGCTTTCTTCGTTGCTGCACCTCGGTCATCCGGAACGATTTCTCAAGGCCTTGACCCAATGGCGGTCGTCTTGGTTGTCGCGCGAAGGCGTTTTGGCGATCGCGACGTACGGCCCATCCGGTCTTTTCGCTTTGGGCTGGTTGTTCTTCGTGACGGACGCACAGAACCCCGGCCCGATCGTAGGCCTTCTTGCGGTGGCAACGGGCCTCCTTTGCATCGCGACCGTGTTCTCGACGTCGATGATCTACGCCAGTCTCAAACCTATTCCTCAGTGGTTTCGACGCGATGTGTCGACAGGGTATCTGTCATTGTCTTTTGCAAGTGGCGCTCTCCTGCTCGGCGCTATCGGAGCAATCACAGGGGCGACCGCAGGTTTCGTTTCTGCTGTCGCGTTGGTCGGGTTGATTGTCGCGTTTGTCATCAAGGCTCGGTACTGGCGGGGTATTCGCAATGCCTTGCCGACCGTGACGGCCGCGTCAGCAACGGGCATGGACCAAGGCGCTCGTGTACGGTCTCTCGATCTTCCCCACACCGAACCAAACTACTTGCAAAAGGAAATGGGCTATCACGTCGCCCGAAAACACGGAGACAAATTGCGACGAGTGTCGTACGTCGCAGGGTTAGGCGTGCCGGTACTCGCGCTGATCGTCGGATTGGGATCTGGAGGCGGCGCGGCGATTGTGGCGGCCGTCATTGCTGCCGTGTCCGGTCACCTCGGCATTGTCGTCGAGCGCTGGCTGTTTTTCGCTGAGGCGACTCACACAGTCACACTCTATTACGGTGCCGAATCAGTTTAGAGCGCTCGCAGGGAGTTAGCGGTTGCAACCAGTGAGCTACTGGCAAGCGCCCGTAGAACAGGTTTGCACGTGTACGCCGGCAAATCGATAAGCGTTTCCGCCCACCGTTCCAGACCCGAAGACCTTGCCGCCGACGCCTGCAACCGCGTTCCCGGCCTGATTGGTGTAGAACGAACCCGCGTGACTGCCGCTCACGCCAGAAAGAGCACCGGTTCCGGTCACCGAACCGGTGAACGAATGACCCGGGGCGTTTGACCCAATGGCGCTAAACGATCCGGTCAAGCCACCCCCGTCGAAATTGGTGACCGTCAAGGTTCCATTGCTTGTTGCGCCGGCGAAATTGACGCTAAAGGTCGCGTCGCCGTGCTCGATGTATTGAGCTCCATTGTTTTCCACAAACGCCACCATATGCCCGCCGTAAGAGGCTGATCCCGACGTTGGGATTTGCGCGAAGTCCTGGACGGCACCAGTGGTCCAAAAGCCCATGAAGCGCTCGTGTGTTGATGGCGAACTCGGCTCGATTTCGCCGGCGATGATGCCCCATGAGCAATAACTGCAACTGGCGTAGGTGCCGCTCAGCCCGGGAATATCTTCTAAGGAGGCCATGCCGACCACACCGTCCGAGGCGGTGGTGCTGTTGAAGGTTACGGTGCTCTCGCAGGCAGAGCTGGTGCAATCGACCGTCGAGGCAAAATCTTTGTCGTCAAAGAATGCGCTGTGGCCGTTTGTTGCGGGGGACGTTCCAAAGCGTGTGTCCTTGTCACCCAGGGTCACGAAGAGGAGATCGCTGCCACCGCTCGATTTCGTCAAGTCAAACGTTGCCGCAACTTTGTTGGTGTTGGGGTCTGTCTGGATCTTGACGCCGTTCGGATCACCGAGGCGGTTCGTAAACGAGAACGGCGCCAGTGCACCACTCGATTTTGTTACCGCCACACCGACGCCGGCCGACCAGCCCGTGAGTTGGCGGTTGAAGCTGGTACCCGTCGTAGATGCCAAATGGGCGCTTCGAGTACCTAACGTATCGGTCGTCTTGTTGAAATTGATGGCGGGGTTATAGGTCTGGACGGTTTCGATCCCGCGCCGACGTTCGAAAGGCGAGATCGAACTGAACTGGGTTACCTCACCGCTAGTCAGGATAAAATGATCGGGTTCGTCCTTGCCGTAGAAGTCGTACTCCGTTTCGGTCGAAATTGAATCGTCACAGTTACAAGCCGATCCAAAGATCCCGTCAAAGAAACGTGGCGAGGTGCCGTCGCCGTTCAGAAGTGAGAACCCGCCAAAATCACCCTCGATGACCTTCTCGCCGTTGGACTCGAACACAACCTGGCCAACGAAGAAGGAGAACGCAATCTGCTGTGACGAGCCAGTCCCGCTCACGCCGCCCGAAATGGCGGCGAAGGGACGTTGTGCCGTGCTCGAGAGCGAAGTATCCCAATAGATTGCGGCGTCCGGGCCGCTTTGCGATATGGACAGGTTGCCGCCATCTGCGGCGGGAATACCCAATACCTTTGAGCCCAGGATGAAGTCGTCTCGGGCTGCATAGAATGTCGCGCCGGTCGTCGGGAATGTCGTCGTGGGAATGCCCGCAAAGGCGAGGACTCTGTGCCCGTCGCCGTTGTCGGTGAGTTCATAGAGAATATACTCGTTGTCGGAAAACAGAACGCTGGTGCCCGTCAGGGTGCCGCTACCAAATGGGTTAGTAGTGGCAGTGATTCCGGTCGTCGTTCCTGAACTGATCGGCGCACTGAACGTGCTAGACGATCCAGGGGTCGCCGTGAACGTGCCGCCCGAAACCGACGCGGTTTGAAACGGCTTATCGAGACCGCTCTGTTCCAAATCAAGACCAAAGGGAGAGGTTGGACCCGCAAGGCGTGTGGCGTGGGTGATCCGCCCAACGAAATTGCCGGCGATGCTGGTTCCCAGGTTGTCGCTGCTCTGAAGCTGGTTGTTTTGCTGGGCGTCTTGGGTCGTGTCTTGGGCTCCGCCGGGGGCACCACCGGCAACCGGTCCGGGCGGTGGCGGTGGGGCACCCGCTAGGGCGTCCGGATTGTTGTTCGAGCCCAACTCACCGATGCCGGAGTCAGCAACATTTTGGTCGGTGGGTACCTGGCCGCCCCCGGCCGCCTGTCCGCCCCCGCCACCATCACCACCATCCGCGGGCGGCGGCGCACTACCCTCAAGCCCACCGAGGGCAGCATTCAATTGCGCGGGCGTTGCAGGGGTAGGATTAGAGGGCGGGGCGTCGGGATCGTCGGCAGAAACGGTGAATCCTGGCCTGGAGACCTCGCGGTTGCCGCCGGCCGTGCCAACGGTCATTTGGTCGCCGAACAAGAAGGTCGCTTGTGTCGCACCGTTGGGTGCGACGTTCACCAGCGCGATCCCGCCACGAATGCCGATGACGGCGGTCGGTGTCTTTAGCGTTACGGGCGTGCGTTTGCTGATCTTGCCGCCGACTAAGCGAAAGACGCCTTTCGCGGCGGTCAAGGCTATCCGCCCGGTCCCGGTATCAGGGTCGAAAACGAACTCGTCGAGGACAACGTCCGAATTGGGGCCCACCGTAAATGCGCTCTCGTCGAGGAAAAGCATTTGGGCTTGCCCGCCTTCGGACGTGACGATGCGTTCGTTGGTCTGAACGTTGACACCGACGTTGAGGGTGCGAGGTTTCGATGACGGCGGCGTGCCCTGCGCTTGCGGGTTGACCGCCGCGGCGACGCCGATTTCTTTGCTTGACTGAGCGAGCGCGATCGTTGCGTGCGCGATGAAGAATACCGAAAGCGCCGCCAATCCAATTCGTGTGGTGCCGCCCATAGTATTGGCCTCCTGAAGGTTTCCTAGAATCGGCGTGAAGCGCCAAGCGTTATTGCCGCAGAGTGGTTTTCGAAGTTCGGTAGCGAACTGTCGATGGTGGAGCGCTGGAAGGTGCTAACGATTGTCCAGTCTTTGGATGCCGGAACGGCGCCAGTGATCGACCAGTTCCATTCCTGGTCTTGTCGCTTCCGGTTCGGATCGACCGTCGGGTTCGGCGAGTTGTATCGGCTCATCGAGCGGGTAATGCTGGCGGTGACGCTCGCCGGGCCGGCATCAAGCGATTCAAAGGAAACCAACTGTGTGAAACTCGTGCCGATCTGGTACTCGCGAAAGGCATTGAATGTTTCTTTGGCTTCTTGGCTCGTGGCAGAAAGACGAAGCGCGACTTGCTGTGTTTCGGTAAGGACGTATGTGGCATTGGCGCGCAGTGAGTTTTCGACGCCCGTTTGTTGTGATGCGTTCAGCCGGTTGGAATCATTCCGGAAGTGTTCAGATTTGCGTTCTAGGTTGATCGTCGCACGCAAACGCTGGGTAAGCGGGAGAACCATGTTGGCCCCCAATCCGACACTGAACTGGTACCAAGAGTCCTGGAGATAAACCATGTTCCCGAGTACGTAGGGCTTTAGTGTTGTACCGGGGATGGCGTCCTGAAGGAACGGCCCTCGAATCCCCGATTGCGCTTCCAAAAACACAATATCAAGCTGTTTTTGGCGATCTTGTTCCGACACGTAGAGTGTGCCCGAACTTTCGATTAGCTCGCTCCGTTGCGTGAGCAGGTCGTAGCTGTGGTTCAGCTGGGCCGAGACGAAGTAGTTGCGGTCGGACTTGTTGGTGAATTCGTCGTCCAGGGTCGCGGCGTTGCCGTTTGCCAGAACATTGGGGCTGTTTGGACCGGCGTTGGCATTGTCTGAAAACCTTGCACCAAGGAATACCGAGCCGCTAAGGCTGCTCCGGGTTAGGCGACTGTCGATCTCCGCCAAAAACACTTGCACACGATCTTGAACCTCCTGTGGAGCGTCCGGGCTCTGGAGAACCCGGGTTAGGTAGCTCCGCGCAATCGCAAACGAGCCGATTCGAAAATAGAGGACGCCAAGTTCGAGCCGCACACGAGGCAGATCAGGATTGATCAGCAACATGCGCTCGAGCGCGCTGATGGCCGCCTCAAAATTGCCCTTCCGCACCGCAAGTTCGGCAAATCGGAATGATTTGTCGAGATTTCCAGGATCCCGGAATAACTCTTGAAACGCCTTGTCGTAGGCCGCCTCGAGGTCGGCGTCGGAGACCGTGGTTTGCTGCGCCAGCGCGCCCCAGGACAGCGTGAACCCGATAAAAAGGAGCGCAACGAAGCGAAGCGCTCGAAAAACGAAAGAATGCATGCGTGAGAGCGCCTTGGTACAAATGTCGTTTCGCGACCCGGTTATGTCACGAAACCCGCCCGTCAGCACATTTCATATCAGAGTCAATTCGATAGCAAGCAGCTCTTGACGGTTCGTCGGATTGGCTGCGGCGCGCAAGGGCGCCTTCGCATCCCCTCCTACCCCGGGCCACTGCCACGTGCGGCAAAAAATCCCGCTTCATTCGTTGCCACTGGGCCGAACCGAGCGAGGTCCCGAGGAAACAAAGTCGTTACCGGAGCCAGCGAGGCAATGGGAAAACTGCAAAGGCACGAAAAACGGCAGAAACCTCGAAAAACTGACGGTCATGAGAAATCCTCGATCCCATCAGAACCTTGACGTTTACGTCAAGGGAACCTAGGTTTCGGCGATGGAAGAAACATACACAATCCAACGGCTTGCCAAGGAATTCCGGGTCACGTCTCGGACGCTTCGCTTCTACGAATCCAAGGATCTCTTGCACCCCACCCGAGTTGGGATGAACCGTGTTTTCAGCCACCGGGATCGGGGTCGGTTGATTCTTATCCTGCGCGGAAAGCGGCTTGGTTTCAGCCTCGCCGAAATCAAGGAGATGTTGGATCTCTACGAGCTCGGCGACGGCGGGGTCGAGCAGCTTCGAGTGACTCTCGAAAAGGCGAGGCGTCGAATCCGAGAGCTCGAATCCCAGCGGGAGGACGTCGATGCGGCAGTGACTGAACTGCAGGATGGGTGTCGCCAGATTGAAAGTCTGCTTGCCGAAAAGGGTGTCGACGCGAGGGTGGCCGCAGAGTGACATATCGCCAATCGGTTCGCGGGCAGAACTTTTACCGGCTCGACACCAACCTTCAGAGCGTTCTGCGGCGGGCTCTCGGTCATGATCTCGATCGGTGGGTCACGACGTTAGAGTCGTTCGGCGACTGGGTCGGTGACGACGTCGATGTCCAGGCAGAGCACACCCACCGGCACGCGCCTCCCGTTCTAGAACCATATGACTCGAGCGGTCAGCTCACGAACCATATCCGCCACAATTCGCTTTGGGATCGGGTGGCGACCGAGGTCTACGAACGTGGAGCCATTGGCCTCAACTACGGCGACAAACCGGCGCCCTACACGGTCACGTTTGCGATCGGGTATTTGCTGTCGCAGGCAGATGTGTCTCTGCACTGCCCGGTGACCATGACCGGAGCGGTCGCCTATGTGCTGGATCGGTTCGCGCCAGCGGCCGTTCGTAATCGGTACCTCGCCGACCTCGTCCGTATGGACGGCCACGCCCTTACGGGTGGTACTTGGGCCACCGAACTACATGGTGGTAGCGATGTTGGCGCGACGACCACCGTCGCCCGCACCGAAGGCGATCACGTTCGCCTGACCGGTCTAAAATGGTTCGTAAGCAATACAAATGGGGGGGTGGCGTTGGCGACCGCACGGCCACCCGGCGCGCCCGGCGGCTCGAAAGGACTTGGACTCTACCTTGTCCCGACCCATGTTGACGACGCGCCCAACGCTTTTCGCATTCGTCGCCTGAAGGACAAGTTGGGCACGATCGGCGTGCCGACCGGCGAGGTTGACTTGCTGGACGCGTGGGCGCTGGAAGTTGCGCCTCCGCCCCTGGGGTTCAAGTTAATGATGGAGGCATTAGGGTTTAGCCGCATCCACAACGCCGTTGCCGCCGCCGGTGTTGGTAGACGTGCATTTCTTGAGGCCGTTTCATACCTCAGTCATCGCGACGCATTCGGACAGAACGTGCTGCGCTATCCGATGATGCAGGATGAGATTCTTGAGATGCTGGTGCGTCTGGAATCCGGGACCGCGATGGCGTTCGCTGCTGCCGAGGCGTTTGATGCCGCACACGTTACCGATCTTGATGATGAGACTTCGGCGCGGGCCTGGCTTCGTCTGACAACGGCGTTGGCCAAATACCAGACGGCCGATGATGCAAACGTCTTGGCCCGTGCCGCCATCGAACTGATCGGTGGCAACGCCTATACCTATGACCACGTCACACCACGCCTTTTGCGTGATGCCCAAGTCCTGACCGTGTGGGAGGGGCCGGCAAACATTCAGGCCCTGGAGGTCCTACGCATGCTCGGAAACCGTGCGCCGGGTTTCGAGGAGATGGCCAAGCGGGTTGTGGCGGCTGCTGGTGCGGCACCTAGATCACTCGCCGATATTGCGCAGCGCCTTGAAAATGCGCTGCAGGATTGTCGTGATGCGGTCGCTTATGTACAGAGCGACCCGGCAGAGGCGCAGCGTCATGCCCGTCGCCTGATGGTTTTGCTCAGTGACACGTTGGGTGGTGCGTTACTGCTGAATGAAGCGGTTTACGATCTCGCCCAAGGTGATGCGCGTAAATCGCTGATCACGCGCCTATTCATGGACAAACGCTTTCCCGAAACGACCGGCCGCGGCATCGGACCAGGTCGTGATTGGGCGCTACGCCACTTTAATGCGTTGATCGAATACCAGTCGATCGATGCCGATCGTCATCTACTGCGCGCGGTCGGCTAGCCGTGGCATACACACAAGGAGAACCTCGATGAAGAATGTCGTGATTGCAGGCTATGTGCGTTCACCGTTTCACCTCGCGCGCAAGGGTGATCTTGCGAAGGTGCGACCGGACGAAATGGCTGGGCAGGTAGTTAAGGCGCTGATCGAGCGGTCTGGCGTCAACCCCGAGGACATCGAGGATTTGATCATGGGCTGCGCGTTTCCCGAGGGCGAGCAGGGGTTCAACGTTGCGCGCATCGTCGATTTCCTCGCCGACCTGCCGATCACGGTCGCAGGCACAACAGTAAACCGGTTCTGCGGCTCGTCCATGCAATCGATCCACATGGCTGCGGGTGCCATTCAGATGAATGCGGGTGAGGCCTTTGTCTGCGCGGGGATTGAATCGATGTCACGTGTCCCCATGGCCGGGTTCAACCCGTCGCCTAGTCCGAAGCTCTACGCGGAGCATCCCGAAGTCTATATTTCGATGGGTGAGACAGCAGAAAACGTGGCGCGCAAATACAAAATCGATCGCGCGCGTCAGGAAGAATTTGCGGTGCAAAGCCAGAACAAGGCAGCCTCTGCTCGCGAAGCCGGAAAACTGAAGGACGAAATCGTTGCCATCGAGCAAGGCAGTCTGCGCGTCGAGGAGGATGGGTGCATCCGACCCGAGACCACAACGGCCGTGCTCGCCGGGCTCAATCCAGCCTTCGACGAGAACGGTACGGTGACGGCCGGTACGTCTTCGCCTCTCACCGATGGGGCTTCTGCTGTTTTGGTCTGCAGCGAGGATTACGCCAAGGCCAACGGCCTCGATGCGATCGCTCGGATTCGCAGCATTGCCGTTTACGGTTGTGCGCCGGAAACGATGGGCATGGGTCCTGTTGGGGCCACTAAAAAGGCCTTGGACCGTGCAGGCGTCACCATCAAGGACATTGATGTCATCGAGCTCAACGAAGCATTTGCCGCGCAAGCCCTTGGGGTAATCGACAAAGCCGAAATGGACCTGGCCAAAGTCAATTTGGATGGCGGCGCGATCGCCCTGGGGCATCCGCTCGGTGCGACGGGCGCTCGGATCACCGGGAAGGTCGCGAGCTTGATGAAGCGCGAGGGTAAAAACCTGGGACTAGCAACGCAATGCATCGGTGGCGGACAAGGGATCGCCACCGTTCTTGAAGCCGCGTAGCAATCAATCACGTGCGACTAAATGGCCGCTATAGCGGCAGGGTGGATTTATGAGTGAGATCAAGAAAGTTGCGGTGGTTGGGTCCGGCGTCATGGGTGCCGGCATCGCAGCACAAGTGGCCAACGCGGGTATCCCTGTGGTGCTTCTCGACATCGTCCCCGAAGGGGCGACGGATCGCAGCGCGATAGCCAAGGGCGCAATCGCAAAGTTGTTGAAGACGAGCCCCGCGCCGCTGATGCATCGGCGTAATGCGAAGAACATCACGCCGGGCAATCTCGAGGACGACCTTGAACTCCTGGCCGATTGCGATTGGATTTGCGAAGCCGTTCTAGAGAACGTCGATATCAAGCACGATGTCTACCGCAAGGTTGACGACCATCGAAAGAAGGGCGCCATCGTCACCTCTAACACCTCGACGATTCCTTTGGCCAATCTGCTCGAGGGAATGCCCGAAACGTTTGCGGTGGACTTCGCCGTGACACACTTTTTCAACCCACCGCGCTACATGCGGCTGCTGGAGGTCGTCGCTGGATCCAAGACCCGCCCCGATGCGATCGAGACGCTGCGCGCGTTTGGTGATGTCCGCCTCGGCAAAGAGGTTATCGATTGTAACGACACGCCGGGATTTATCGCCAACCGGCTCGGCATCTTCTGGAGCATGGTGGCGACCCAGCAGGCCTACGACATCGGGCTCACCGTCGAAGAAGCCGATGCCATCGTGGGGCGTCCGATGGGTATTCCCAAGACCGGTATCTTCGGCTTGATGGATCTCACCGGGATCGATCTCAAAGACCATGTGCTGGGTTCGATGGCGTCCCTTTTGCCGAACACCGATGCTTTTCACGGTCAATTCGACACCAGCCATCCGCTCAACACGTTGACCGACAAGATGGTCGCCGACGGCTATACGGGCCGCAAAGGCAAGGGCGGCTTCTACCGGTTGGTGCGTAATGGGGCGTCTAAGAAAAAAGAGGGTCTAGATCTCAAGACCGGGGAATATCGCGACAGCGTCAAAGCACGACTTGGAAGTGTCGAAGCCGGACGAAAAGGGCTTCGGTCCTTGGTTGAATTTGATGACCGGGGCGGCGCATACGCCTGGGCCGTCCTCTCGCATGTTCTGAAATATGCGGCCGATCTCATCCCGGAGATCGCCGACAATATCGTATCTGTCGATAACGCGATGAAGGCTGGATACGCCTGGAAGTTCGGGCCCTTCGAACAGATCGACCAGCTTGGTACCGCGTATTTCGCGGAACGGCTTGAGAGGGACGGGCTTGAAGTCCCTGCGCTCATCAAGACCGCGGCCGGGCGGCCGCTTTACCGTGAGGAGGGGACAGCCCGCCAGTTCCTCGACCTTGATGGTACCTATCGTGATATCGAAATCCCCGATGGGGCCTGGATGTTGGCTGACATCAAGCGTGGCAAGGACCGCATCGACGGCAACGGCTCGGCCAGCCTTTGGGACCTCGGCGACGGGGTTGCGTGCCTAGAGTTCCACAGCAAGATGAACTCGATCGACTCGGGCACGATCGAGATGGTCAAGAAGGCCGCGAAGATTGACAAGAAAGGTTTCAAAGCCTTGGTGATCAATAATGACGCCGACAATTTCTCGGTCGGTGCCAATGTTGGTCTTGGGTTGTTTGCTGCGAATACCGCGATGTGGCCTGTCCTCGAGATGAGCATCAAAGAAGGTCAAGACGCGTACATGGCACTCAAGTATGCCGCGTTTCCCGTGGTGGCTGCGCCGGCCGGCATGGCACTCGGCGGTGGCTGCGAGATTTGCCTTCATGCCGACGCCGTTCAAGCACATGCCGAACTTTATATGGGGCTTGTTGAGGTCGGCGTAGGTCTGATCCCCGGATGGGGCGGCTCGAAGGAACTGGTCTTGCGAAATTTCGCCAACAAGAAGCGCCCAGGTGGCCCGATGCCGCCTGTTGCTGAGGCCTTTCAGACGATTGGACTGGCCAAGGTCTCGAAGTCTGCGGCAGAGGCGCGCGACCTCTTGTTCCTTCGCGACAGCGATGCCGTCACGATGAACCGGCGGCGCGTGCTGTCGGACGCCAAAGCAAAGGCGCTGTCGCTTGCTGCGGACTACGTGCCGCCCGAAAAAGACATCGAGTTGAATCTGCCGGGGCCGACGGCACGTGTTGCCCTGGATATGGCGGTATCCGATCTCGCAAAAGCCGGTAAGGCGACGCCGCATGACGTCACCGTATCTCACGAACTCGCAACGGTGTTGTCGGGTGGCGAAACGGATGTGACCGACATCGTCACCGAGAAGGACCTGCTCGACCTTGAGCGCGCCGCGATGGCGCGACTATTCCGAATGCCGCCGACGCTCGACCGGATTGAGCACATGCTCGCCACCGGCAAGCCTCTCCGCAATTGATCCCACGAGGACAAACGCCATGCCGACCTATCAAGCGCCACTTTCCGACATGCGATATTTGTTGAACGATGTCCTAGAGATCGGTCGTTACGACAACCTCCCTGGCTTCGCCGAGGCAAGCGACGACATTGTCGATGCGATTCTCGAAGAGGGTGCGCGCCTGACTCAGGAGGTTTTACATCCCCTAAACCAGCCGGCCGACGAGGAAGGGTGCCATTGGACCAAAGAAGGGGTGACAACCCCGAAAGGGTTCGAGGAAGCCTACCAGACCTTTGTCGAGGGCGGTTGGCCGTCGCTGACCTGCGATCCGGAGCATGGGGGTCAGGGCCTACCGAATGTCCTCGGCATTGCGTTCTCCGAAATGATCATCTCGGCCAACATGTCGTTTGGGACTTATCCCGGGTTGGCCCGTGGTGCTTACCAGGCCATCAACAAGACCGGCTCTGAGGCACAAAAAGCGCTCTACCTCCCCAAGCTCGCAAGCGGCGAATGGGGCGGCACGATGAATTTGACCGAACCCCATTGCGGGACCGATCTTGGGCTGCTGCGCACAAAAGCCGAACCGCAGAGCGATGGCAGCTACAAGATTACAGGGACCAAGATCTTCATTTCGGCCGGGGAGCACGACCTCACCGAAAACATTATTCATCTCGTTCTGGCCCGTCTGCCCGACGCGCCGGACGGCATTCGCGGCATTAGCCTCTTTATCGTGCCCAAAGTCTTAGTAAACGAGGACGGATCGCTTGGCGCCCGAAACGGCGTCACTTGCGGATCAATTGAGCACAAGATGGGGCTCAAGGCGTCGGCGACGTGCGTTATGAACTACGACGGCGCGACCGGCTACCTTATCGGCGAACCCAACAAGGGTATGCGCGCGATGTTTGTAATGATGAACGAGGCGCGGCTCGGCGTCGGCGTGCAAGGCTTGGGGTTGTCCGAGGTCGCCTATCAGAACGCGGCAACGTACGCGAAGGAACGGATTCAGGGGCGCTCGCTTTCGGGGGCCGTGTATCCGGACAAAGCGGCCGACCCGATCATTGTGCATCCCGACGTTCGACGGATGTTGTTGAATGCGCGGGCCTTTAACGAAGGGGCCCGCGCTCTCGCGATGTGGACGGCGCTACATATCGACCTGTCGGAAAGACACCCCGATGAATCCGTTCGCAAGGACGCGGACGATTTGGTCGGATTGATCATGCCGGTGCTGAAGGCGTTTCTCACGGATACCGGCTTTGAGACCGTCAATCTGGCGCTTCAATGCTTTGGCGGGCACGGCTACATCCGCGAGCATGGCATGGAGCAGTTCGTTCGCGATGCGCGCATTACGCAGCTATATGAAGGCACCAGCGGAATCCAGGCGCTAGATCTCGTCGGACGGAAGCTACCCCAGGGTACGGGCCGATTGCTGCGCCAGTTCTTCCATCCGGTCGATCAGTTCATTCAAGAAAACGCTGAAGATAAAGAGCTCGGCGATCTCGTCATGAACTTGGCAAAATCGTTCGCGCGTCTTCAACAGGCGACCGCATGGATCG
This sequence comes from uncultured Alphaproteobacteria bacterium, assembly GCA_938023835.1. Taxonomy (GTDB): domain Bacteria; phylum Pseudomonadota; class Alphaproteobacteria; order SHVP01; family SHVP01; genus CALJDF01. Next base: position 3,335 of record CALJDF010000145.1, on the reverse strand, counting down.
CAGAGAATGGCCTCAAGGATCCAATGCAAGCCGGCGCCGCGTCATCCGACTATCTGAAGATGTTCGGCTTGGTCGCACTTGGGTTCATGTGGGCGCGAATGGCGAAGGTCAGTGCCGGAAAAATCGCTGAAGGCGAAGGTGACAAGGCGTTCCATGAAAACAAAATCAAGCTCGCGCGTTACTACATGACGAAAGTCATGCCTGACACGTCCTCTCTTTTGTCCAAGATCATGTCGGGGGCTGACCCGCTTATGTCGTTCGACGAAGAGGCGTTCTAGGCAAAACGCGGCCTAGCCCTCGCGTTGGGTCCAACTTGGCTTTCGCTTGTCGAAGAACGCGTTGAGCCCTTCGCGACCGTCGCCGTCGCGGGTGCCTTCGGCGACGAGGCGACCGCCTTCGTCCAACAGTAGCGACAATGGAACCTGGCCGACCTTGCCGATGAGCGCTTTGGACTGCGCGATCGCCGTTGGCGAGCGTCCTTTGATTTGATCCAAGACGGCCCGAAGGGCTGCCTCTGCTTGTTCTTCATCGTCACAAAGATGGGACACGAGCCCTGCGCGGTGCATTTCCGTACCGTCGACGGCGTCCCCGGTGACCACAAGGCGGCGCGCGTAGTGGGCGCCCAGACGTTGCGAGACAAAGGGGATGATCTGCGCGCCGGGTAATCCGAAGCCGGTTTCGGGCATGGCGTAGGTCGAGTCCTTCTGGGCGATCACGACATCGGCGGCGCAAATCAGTCCAAACCCGCCGCCCCGCGCCGCCCCGTGCACGACAGCAACCACGGCCTGCGGTACCCGGTCGACCATGGTCAACAGATCACCGAAGCGCCGATTGACCTCGTAGAGAGGGTCCGGTGCGCCTGGCGGCGGTGGGTCGATCGCGTCCGTCATATCTTTTAGGTCACCGCCCGCGCAGAAGTGCTTACCGGCGCCGCGCAGGACGATGGCTGCGATCTCGCGATGCGTGGATACGGCGTTGAAGACGTCCGCCAGCTCCAACGCCATCGCCGCACTCATCGCGTTGCGCGCATCAGGTCGGTTGAGCGTGATCGTCAGGTGGAAACCCTCTTGCCGCAAGGTCAACCACGTGCACTCGGGAAGGGTGGTCGTCATCTCATTACCTCGCCGTAGTTTGATTACGCACGGTTTGCTACCTTGGCACGTCGCACCGCACTATCCGGGCAAGGAGAATACTATGGATTTGGATCAGGTAACCGAAGGTCTTCGTACCCGGGTCGGTGATGATGCTGGCATCGATGCCACGATCAAGTTCGACTTTGGCGACGACGGCATCATCTTCTTCGATGGCGAAAGCACGCCGAACACCGTCACGAACGAAGATCGCGAAGCGGACTGCACGATTACTATAACGCTGGATAATTTCTTGAAACTTGTCGATGGCGATCTCAACCCGACCACTGCATTTATGATGGGGAAACTCAAGATCGACGGCAGTATGGGAATCGCAATGAAGCTGCAGTCGCTGCTGGGTTAGCGCGCGACTTTTCGCGTCTCGACGAACTTCCACACACCGCTTGCCGTCGCGATCAGCCGATCGCCCTCTGCCAAGATCTGCGCTCTTGCGAACACTAAGGTGCGGGTCTTTCGGACGATCTCTGGGACCGCTTCGATCCACTCGCCCAGACGGCCGCCGGCGATGAAGTCGACGTTCAAACTGACCGTGACGAAGGATGTCCCGCCGTCGACGCTTCGAAAGATATTGAAGCCAATGGCGTGATCCGTCAGGGCCATGATCAAACCACCGTCAACCAACCCATGTGGATTTTGATGTTTGGGCGCGGCCCACAGCCCGAGCCGCCACGGCGGTCCCGACTCGCTGGCGTAGACCGGACCCATGGTGTCGTTGAAACTATCGTCGGGGGCGCGCGCCCCGAATCCCGGGGGTGGGCTAGGCATGATGGGCTGTGTGGTTGTGGATCTTAGCCGAACGCCGCGAGCGCTTTCTTCGCGATTTCTTCGCCCCACTCGGGAACCATGTGGCCCCCATCGGCGATTTCATAAGCCGGCGGGCAATTGCGAATGAGCGCCTGCAATTTGTTCATGGTGGCTGGTCCCATCACGGGGTCTTGCATGCCGACTGCCATGAAGGTTTCGCCCGACCAGTCGTTCTTCCAAAACGCGCGGGCTTGGCGCGACACGGCGGCCCCATCGTCGTCGGGCTTCTCGGGGACAATGTTGGGGAAGCGGCGCAGAACGCCTTTGTAGGTCTTGTCGGGGAAGGGCGCGCCGTAGGCATCGTATTCCGCTTGGCTTAGGTGCGGCGCCATGCGGGTGAAGAGCTTTGGCACATGGAGGTCATCTTGGGTGTTCGACCAGTCGCGCCATGCAACGAACCCTTTGCTCAACGGCTCATCACCAGTTGTGAGCGCGGTGTTCATGACCAGCAGTCGGGTGAACCGTCCTGGCAGATCCATCGGCAAGGTAAGGCCCAGCAAGCCGCCCCAATCCTGGCAAACAAGAGTGATGTTCTTGAGGTCGAGCCTTTCGATGAAGGCGCGCAGCACGTCACGATGGTAGGAGAAGGTGTGGACAGCGTCATCGGCCGGTTTATCGGATTTGCCGAACCCCGGCAGATCCGGCGCCACGACGCGGCGACCGGCCGCGGCAAACACCGGGATCATCTTTCGGTAGAGATACGACCAGGACGGATTCCCGTGTAGGCAGAGGAACAAATCTTTGGCATCGGCCGACCCCTCATCGACGTAATGGAGCCGCGTTCCCTCGATTCCGACGATGTCTTCCAGGTAGTTCGGCTCAAATGGGTAGCCCGGCAGGTCAGTGAAACGTTCTTCCGGGGTGCGCAGCAAGTTGGGGCTCATGGGCTCTCCACATTCATGTTTCGCGCGGCATCGTGCGCCGTCAAGGGGCGCTCGCAGTATATAGGTGGTGACGCGATGGGGCGCGACCTGACGCGAGGGGCCGCAGACCGCTGTCATTTCGCCTTATTTTTGCCTAGAATTCCTCAATTAATCCGTGTGTTAGGCCTAATAGATAACACGATGTCTGAGCCTGTTGAAGAAGACGACGACAAGCAAGCTTGGCTCAAGGATCTCCTGAAGCCGCTTCGCTCGAGCTATCGCGAAGTGTTCATGATGTCACTTTTGATCAACTTGCTAGCCCTCGCGGTGCCGATCTTCACCATGCAGACCTACGACCGGGTGATCAACTCGGAAGGGGTCATTACGTTAACGGGGTTCGTCATCGGCATGATCTGCGTGGTGGCCTTCGATCTGATTTTGAAGCAAACCCGCAGTCGACTGATGCAGCGAACAGCGCTGCGAATCGATGTCAGTCTCGGTAATCGCCTTTTCAACA
>CALJDF010000144.1 GCA_938023835.1 uncultured Alphaproteobacteria bacterium | reverse complement strand
GTGACGCCGAAGCGAACATCATTGAGGTGGCGCACCAACGCGTGTTTTCGCAGCTCTCCGCCAAAGGAACCGAGATCGAGGTGGTCGCCGAGATCCGTGATCGCGCCCATGGAGAGGCGGTTGCGACAGCGCTCCGACATGCCGGGTACGCCGAACGCCTGCCTGATCATGGTTAATGCACCGCGATCCAGAGCCGACGACCTCCGGCGTGGCTGAGGGCTAGAAAAATCGTACAATAAGGTCCAGATGTCAGGGACAAGCGAATGCGTCATGGCTGCCCGGTGACGCACTCCAACGAGGAACTCGCCTTGTGCGAGAGGATTTTAGGGCATGACCGCGGGGAAAGAGCCGCGCGTTGCAAGTAGTCCAGATGCAAGCAGGTCACAACCAACCGATCATCATCAATAAGAAGGTAAAGAAAGGCGGCGACCATGGTCATTATGGCGGCGCCTGGAAGGTTGCGTATGCCGACTTCGTGACCGCGATGATGGCTTTCTTCCTGCTGTTGTGGCTGTTGTCGACGACAACCCTCGAGCAAAAAGCCGGTATTGGCGACTACTTCACGCCGACGACGATGTGGCGTCCCGGCTCGAGTGGTGCGGGCGGTATTCTGGGTGGTCAGACCCTCAGCGATTCGGGCGTCAAGATCGGCGAAGGCGGCACACCCTCGGTGGTCGTCGAACTGACTCCGCCGAACAAAAGGGCATACGAAAAAGACATCGAAGAACTCATCGCGAAACGCGAGCAAGAGTCTTTTGACGAAGCGGTGGAAACGCTCAACAAAGCCATCACCGATTCGCCCGAGTTGTCCGATTTGAAAGACAATATCCAGGTCGACATGACCTCGGAGGGGATACGCATCCAGATCGCGGATCGCGAAGGTGGTGCCCTGTTTCAGGCCGGTTCGCCCAAGATGATCCCCCGCATGCGCGACTTGCTCGATCAAATCGCGAAGGTCGTTGCGAAGCTTCCCAATACGGTCTCGATTTCGGGCCACACAGACGCGAGCCCCTTCAACCGCGGCGATTACTCGAACTGGGAGCTCTCTTCGGACCGCGCCAACGCGAGCCGCCGGGTGTTGGTCTCCTCGGGTATCGATGCCAAGCGAATCGTGCAGGTCGTCGGCAAGGCGGACCAAGAACCGCTGATCGAAGAGGATCCTTTCTTGCCGCAAAACCGCCGAGTCAGCATTGTGCTGCGGCGAACCGCCGCGGTGTTGCCGCAGGGCCTTTTTGAATAGCGCTTGGCACACGGCGGGCACGCCGCCAAGATGATCACATGGTCTGTTCTCGAACTGTAGGTCGCAGGGTCCAGAGCGCCTCGTGAACCACATCCCGCAAACGCCGCTCGTTCGGTTCTACAAGACGCCGGCCATGCCGTGCCCCTACCTGACGGACCAGAGCGAACAGCTCGTTTTTACCCATCTGAAAGCCGATCGTTCGGACCCCTTGCACGGAGTCTTGGCGCAAGCTGGGTTTCGCCGCAGCCACAATATTCTCTATCGACCGGATTGCCCGACGTGCAACGCCTGTGTCCCGGTGCGGATTTCGGCCAAGACGTTTTCGGCGTCGCGTTCCCAAAAAAGAATTTTGGCAGCGAACAAAGACCTCCTGGGCGCCGTTCTCACGCCGATCGCGACCGAAGAGCAGTTTGACCTGTTCACCCGCTACCAAACCTCGCGGCACGGCGACGGCAGCATGGCGAAGATGGACATCGACGACTACCAGTCAATGGTCGAAGGCTCGCCGGTCAAGACGTTCATGATCGAGTACCGCCTGCCCTCGGGGGAGCTCATCGCCTGTGCCTTGTCGGATGACTTGAGCAACGGTTTATCGATGGTCTACAGCTTTTACGACCCTGACGCGGCCCGGCGCGGCCTCGGCACCTTTATGATTCTCGACCACATCCGACGCGCCGCCGCGGCGGAGCTGGGCCACGTCTACCTCGGCTACTGGATCGCCGAGGCGCCCAAGATGGCCTACAAAACGCGCTTCCGCCCGCTTGAAACCCTGGGCCGAAACGGCTGGATTAGGCTCGTGGACAGCGCTCCCGAGGGTTGACCTAGGGATAGGCCGGGCGGCTATCTCCGGTTCGTCGCTTTTAGTGTAGTTACGAGGGCCCCAACGAGAATAACGGTCGACTATTAGGAGGGAGACAGCGATGAAACGGTGAGAGTTTATTGCGGGCGCGGCAGCGGCGGGCGTAGCCACCGCAGCTGCAAGCGCGTTCCCGACCCCGGCGATTTCGCAGGGTCTAACAGAGATCAAGATGGTCACGACGTGGCCGAAGAATTTTCCGGGTCTCGGCACTGGCGCGCAACGGCTAGCGGACCGCATCACGACGATGACCGAGGGCCGTATCACGGTGAAATTGTTTGCCGCCGGTGAGTTGGTCGGCGCATTTGATTAGTTCGACGCCGTGTCGCAAGGCAACGCCGAGGGTTACCACGCGGCCGAGTACTACTGGCAGGGCAAATCCAAAGCCTTCAACTTTTTCACGGCCGTCCCCTTCGGCCTGACCGCGTCCGAGCTGAACGCCTGGATCTATCACGGTGGCGGCCAGGAGCTGTGGGACGAGTTGGCGGCGGACTTTGGCCTGAAGTCGTTCCTTGCCGGCAACACCGGCGTGCAGATGGGCGGCTGGTTCGCCAAGGAAGTGAACTCGGTCGACGACTTCAAAGGCTTGAAGTTCCGCATGCCCGGGTTGGGCGGCGAAGTGCTTCGGCGCATGGGCGCAGCGGTGGTCGCACTCCCCGGGGGCGAAATCTTCCCGGCGCTGCAATCCGGCGCGATCGATGCGACCGAGTGGGTCGGCCCGTGGAACGATTTGGCCTTTGGTTTCTATAAGGTCGTGAAGTTCTATTACTTCCCGGGCTTCCATGAGCCGGGTACGGGCCTCGCGTTCTTGATGAACAAAAAGGTCTGGG
>CALJDF010000143.1 GCA_938023835.1 uncultured Alphaproteobacteria bacterium | reverse complement strand
ATGTCCGTGAACCCTGGTTTCGGCGGGCAGAAGTTTATCGCCTCCCAAGTCGACAAGATTGCGCGGATTCGCGACATGATCGCGGCAAGCGGGCGACCTATCGATCTTGAGGTGGATGGCGGGATCACGCGCGATACCGCGCCCGCCGTCATTGACGCCGGCGCAACTATGTTGGTCGCCGGCACCGCCGTCTTTTCAGGTGGCTCTGAACATTACGGGCAGAACATCACTGCACTGAGGTGCGGCCCCTCGTGACGGCGGACGTCGGGTCCGAGGCCGCCGCGCCAAAACCGGGAACGAGTACGCTTGTGCCTTCCGCACCGCGCTGGCGGCGACAGTTCGCCTCGACGGTATTTCGAACCCAGGTCTACCAAGCCGCGCTGCGCCGCGGCAGTGATCCCACCATCATCTGGACACCCCCGCTGGTCATCGCGGGATCGGCGATCAAAGCCAACGCCATGTTCCAGGGTCGCTACACCTTTGGCGGCCACACCGTTGAAAGCGCGACCGAGGCGCCGTGGCGCCAAGGCGATCTCGCGCCGGCTTGGATCAGGCAATGCCACGAATTCGGTTGGCTCGCCGACTTTGCAACCGTGGACGGCCCAACCGCACGTCGTCAGACGCGGGAGTTGATCCGGCGCTGGTGTCTCGACTTTGGCCGTTGGACGCCACGCGCATGGCAACCGGATGTCGTTGGGCTGAGGTTGGTGTCATGGCTTGCCCATGCCGATTTCTTGCTGGTCGATGCCGAGCCGGATTTCGGCGACACGTTCCTGCGCCTGATTGGGGAACAGTTTCGCCATCTCGGTCACGCCCAAGGGCTCGCCGCGGATGCCGCGCAACGCTGCGTTGCACGGGCAAGCTTCCTCACCGCGTGTTTTGCCCTCGGGCGGCGCTTGTCGACCTACGAACGGCAACTGGAGCGCCTCGTTGCCGAGGTAACGCCGGTTGCCGAAGGGCGGGCGACGCGGTCCCCGTCGGCCCTGCTGCGCACGCTCCCCCCTCTGTTGGTCGCGCGCGAGGCACTGAGAAGCGCTAAAAAGCCCACCGGCGACGCGCTCGACGACGCGATCGATCGGTTGGGTGCGGCACTGCGACTCATGACGCACGGGGATGGGGGCCTTGCCGTCTTTCACGGCGGCACCGAGGAGGACCCCGAAGCGGTATCCACCATCGTGGCGCGGGCCAAAAAAGCAGCGCCACCCGAGGCGCTTGGCTATACCCGACTCCAACAGGGCCGGCTGCGCCTCATTGCCGAAACAGCGGATGCGTCACCCCAGGACACCGACGGTTTTGCCTCTGTCCTGGCCATTGAGGTGTCGATCGGCAAGGAGCGATTGTTCGTGAATTGCGGCGGCCCCGATGAGGCTGAAGGGGCATGGCGCGACGCGGCGCGCGCGACCGCGGCGCACTCCGCGTTGATCATTGACGACCGCAATCAAGAGCAACGCGATGCCCCCGCAGCGGTACAGGGTGTGCTCCGTGGCGAAGAAGGCGACAACGCTTGGTTGGAAATTGCCGCGAACGGCTACGCACCTAGCTTTGGCGTGCGCACCACGCGGCGCTTTCACATCGCCAAGGACGGTCACGAACTTGTCGGCGAGGAACGCGTGCACCCGATCGGTTCATCGGCAACGGCAAAGAACCCTCGTACGCTCACTGCGCGTTACCATCTCCATCCCAACGTCACGGCATCGCCGCTGGGCGATGGACGACAGATTCTTCTTCGGCTGGGCAACGGCACCGGGTGGGTCTTCGAAGCTGCAGATAGCCCCGCCCAGATTGAGGACAGCATCTATTTTGGGGAAGGGGGAAAACCGCGACGGACAAAACAGATCGTTGTGTCACGCGCCTTCGAGAACCGGCAATGCAGCATCGTGTGGCATCTCATGCGCATGGACGGCCGCACCTAAGACCCGGTTTAGAGCTGCCAGCGGCGCACACCGGCGATCTCGCGGTCGCGCCAAATCCCCTTGATGTCCGCCAAGATACCGCCCTCGACCACGAGCGCCGCGAGTTCGTCGTCCGTCAGCCCGACGTAGCCGTCATGCGCAACGGCCCCGATCGCCGCATCGAACGGACCCGCCAATGTCGGCGCTAGGTCGATCCCGTAGAACTGCTTCGCCTCGGCGGGATCAGCGATCGGATCATGGACGGTCACCGGATGCCCGAGCTCGCGCAGCCGGGTAACGATATCGACGACGCGCGTATTGCGCAGATCCGGCACGTTTTCCTTGAAGGTAAGACCCATTACGAGAATATGCGCACTGCTCCCAAGTCCGGCTGCCACCGAATCGGCGATGAACGCGCCCATGCCATCGTTCGTGCTGCGGCCCGCCAGAATCACATGAGGTTCGTGTCCGAGAGCGATCGCCTTTGCGGCAAGATAGTAAGGATCAACGCCAATGCAGTGACCGCCGACGAGGCCCGGCCGAAAATCAAGGAAGTTCCATTTCGTTCGCGCCGCGTCGAGCACATCGTGAACAGACAGATCCATCTTGTGAAAGATCGTCGTGATCTCGTTCACAAAAGCGATGTTGATATCACGCTGCGCGTTCTCAATGACCTTCGCCGCTTCGGCGGTACGAATGTCACGGGCCCGAAACACCCCACCGGTCGTTACCGCACCATATATTTCTGCAAGCGTTTCGGTCACGGCGGGCGTTTGCCCGGCAATCACCTTGGTGATGCGATCTACCGTGTGCTCCCGGTCACCCGGGTTGATGCGCTCGGGCGAGTAGCCGAGAAAGAAATCACTGCCGCAAACCAGCCCCGATTCGGCCTCGAGAATCGGACCGCAAATCTCTTCGGTGACACCGGGATAGACGGT
>CALJDF010000142.1 GCA_938023835.1 uncultured Alphaproteobacteria bacterium | reverse complement strand
GAACGAAACTCAACGAACCGACGAACGGATCGGTCATGATCTTGAACGCCAGTGCCGAGAACGGCTCCTCGTCACTGGTCTTACGCACGACTTCTTCTTCGCTGTCGGGGACGACGCCCCTACCGGAACTGACATCGACCGGTGAAGGCAGGAACTCGATCACCGCGTCAAGAAGCGGCTGCACACCTTTGTTTTTGAATGCCGATCCGTTGAGGACAGGCACAAAGGCACCAGCGAGCGCGCCCTTGCGGATACAACGCTTCAGCGTTTCGACACTCGGCTCGTTGCCTTCAAGGTACTGCTCAAGCGCACCGTCTTCTTGCTCGACGGCCGCGTCGACCAGTTTGGCCCGGTACTCGGCTGCCTGCTCGGCATACTCGGCCGGAATATCTTGGTAGTTGAACTTGGCCCCAAGCGATTCGTCTTCCCAAACGACCGCACGCATTTCGACCAAATCGATTAGTCCGAGATAGTCGCTTTCGCTGCCCAACGGCAATTGCAGCACCAGCGGGTTCGCGCCCAGTCGGTCGACAATCATGTCGACGGTGCGGAAGAAATTCGCGCCGGTGCGGTCCATTTTGTTGACGAAACAAATCCGCGGCACTTTGTAGCGATCTGCCTGCCGCCAGACCGTCTCGGACTGGGGCTCGACGCCGGCGACGCTATCAAAAACCGCGACCGCCCCATCAAGCACACGAAGGCTGCGCTCGACTTCAATCGTGAAGTCGACGTGGCCGGGGGTGTCGATAATGTTGATCCGGTGATCGTTCCAGAAGCAGGTCGTCGCGGCCGACGTAATCGTAATACCGCGCTCTTGCTCTTGCTCCATCCAGTCCATCACGGCGTTGCCGTCATGCACTTCGCCAATCCGATGCGAAATCCCGGTATAGAACAGAATACGCTCGGTCGTCGTCGTCTTCCCGGCATCAATGTGGGCCATGATGCCGATATTGCGATAGTGATCGATGGGGGTTGTGCGGGCCATGCTATTCGAGTCCTGAGGAGTTACCAGCGATAGTGCGAAAAGGCCTTATTGGCCTCCGCCATGCGGTGGGTGTCCTCGCGTTTTTTTACCGCTGTTCCACGGTTTTCCGACGCATCAAGCAGTTCGCCTGCGAGCCGTTCTGTCATTGTTCTTTCACTTCTTGCCCGCGCTGCCGAAATCACCCAACGAATCGCGAGCGCTTGCGCACGTTCGGTCCGAACTTCGACGGGCACTTGGTACGTGGCACCACCAACACGGCGCGACCGGACTTCAAGATCCGGCTTGACGTTGCCCAAGGCATCATGAAAGAGGCGAACCGGGTCTTGCATGCTCTTGTTGGCGATCTTGTCGAACGCACCGTAGACAATGGTCTCTGCGGTCGATTTCTTACCCGCAAACATCAGCGAGTTCATGAACTTGGTGACCACCTTGTCGCCATACTTGGCGTCAGGGAGGACTTCGCGTCGTTCAGCAGCGTGGCGTCGTGACATGTTCTCCGGCCCCCGCTATTTCGGCCGCTTCGCGCCGTATTTGGAACGGCGCTGGCGACGATCACCGACACCCTGGGTATCCAGGATGCCGCGAATAACGTGATAACGAACACCCGGCAAATCCTTGACGCGACCGCCGCGGATCATGACGACTGAATGCTCCTGGAGGTTATGACCTTCGCCAGGAATGTAGCTGGTGACCTCGAACCCGTTGGTCAGACGGACGCGCGCAACTTTGCGCAGCGCCGAGTTCGGCTTCTTCGGCGTGGTCGTGTAAACGCGCGTACACACCCCCCGTTTCTGGGGACATGCTTCCATGGCCGGGACTTTGTTCTTCTTGATCGGCCGTTCGCGCGATTTGCGAACCAATTGATTGATCGTGGGCATATGCCGCTCGCTGTCGTTCCGCGTACAAAAACGCCCCGATGCGGCCTACTGCAAGAGCGCCGCCGGGGTCGTCACCCATCACTGGGCTTCAAATATAGTCACCGGTTTCCTGAGAGACCGCGTCTAGGCAGGACCTACTACCGCCCCCTCAGAAGGCGCGCATACTATGGTCGCCCCCTATGAGCGTCAAGGGGTCCATTCGCATTAAAATCCACTGTTTTCGTGGCTTTCCGGGCCATCGGGCCAACGAACTCAACCAAAATGCTGCGACGCAGCATCTTGGTGTCCCCGGGAACAAGCGTAGGATCGGAGAACTGACCCAAAAAAGGGCCAGTTCTCCTTATATTTCAATAGGTTAGGCCGGAGCGCCTTCGCCGACCGGATCTGTCGGACCGGCATCGGTATCGCTATCGGCCTCGGGTTCCGCCGCCACTTCTTCCGCGGCGGAGAGGCGGGCCTGTTTCCGTTCCAGGACTTCTCTGTCCCGCTGCCCGGCCAGCGCGCGCTTTTTATTCATCACGCCGCCGGTGCCGGCCGGGATCAATCGGCCGACAATGACGTTTTCCTTCAAGCCCACGAGAGGATCGATTTTGCCCGAAACCGAGGCCTCGGTGAGCACCCTTGTGGTCTCCTGGAAAGACGCTGCGGAGAAGAAGGACTTGGTCTGGAGCGAGGCCTTGGTGATCCCCAAAAGGATCGGCTCGGCGGTCGCCGGCTTAAGGCCTTCCGCCTCGGCCTCCCGGTTAACCTCGTCAAACTCCTCACGATCGACGTGTTCGCCGGCAAGGAACGTAGTGTCGCCGGAGGTGAGGATTTCGACTTTCTGCAGCATTTGGCGACAAATCACCTCGATGTGCTTGTCGTTGATGCCAACGCCCTGAAGTCGGTAGACCTCCTGAATTTCGTACACGAGGTAGGCCGCCAACGCCTCAACGCCCAGCACTCGCAATATGTCGTGCGGAACGGGGTTACCGTCGAGCAGCAAGTCGCCCTTCGAAACGAAATCCCCCTCCTGGACAGCAATGTGTTTGCCCTTGGGGATCAGGTACTCGACGGGGTCGCCACCGTCGGTCGGGTTCACAATGATTCGGCGCTTGTTCTTGTAATCCTTGCCGTATTCAACGGTGCCTTCGGATTCGGCCATGACGGCGTGATCCTTCGGCATGCGAGCTTCGAATAGCTCTGCCACCCGCGGCAAACCACCGGTGATGTCACGCGTCTTCGACGACTCACGCGGGATTCTTGCAAGAACGTCACCCGCATGAACCTCTTGTCCGTCAGCAATGGACAAGATCGCATCCACCGATAGGAAGTAGCGGGCTTCGATGCCGTTCGCCAAGGTGACGACTTCGCCTTTGTCGTCACGCAGGGTGATCCGGGGGCGCAGGTCCGTACCGCGCGGCTGCTGGCGCCAATCGACAACAACTTTGCTGGCGATGCCGGTCGCCTCATCAACGACGTCACGCATCGACACGCCGTCGACCAAGTCGCGATAGGCAGCGACACCCTCACGCTCGGTGATGATCGGAATCGTATAGGGATCCCATTGAGCAAGTTTTTCGCCCTTCTTGACCTCACCGTCATCGTCGACCAACAAGCGTGATCCGTAGGGCACCTTGTGCCGCCCACGCTCACGCCCGTCAGGATCGATCACGATCACTTCGGTGTTGCGGCCCATCACAATGAGATGGCCTTCCGAGTTCTTGACCACGTTGCGGTTTTCAATCCGCGCCGTGCCGGAATAGGCGGCCTCCGCACCGGTTTGCTCTGCCAACTGCGCGGTGCCGCCGATATGGAAGGTCCGCATGGTTAGCTGTGTACCCGGCTCGCCGATTGATTGAGCTGCTATAACCCCGACGGCTTCGCCAAGATTGACCGGCGTTCCACGCGCCAAGTCGCGGCCATAACAGTGACCGCACACCCCGCCCTTGCTTTCGCAGGTCAAGACCGACCGGATCAGAACCGATTCGACCCCGGCACGCTCGACTTCGCGTACGTGGGTTTCTTCCATCGTTTCACCAGCCGCAACCAACACTTCACCAGACAACGGATCGACAACGTCGATCGCCGCCGTGCGACCAAGAATGCGCTCGCCAAGGGAGACGATCACTTCGCCGCCTTCGAGAACTTCCTTGATGGTTAGACCGTTGGTACTGCCGCAATCGCGCTCCACGATGATGCAATCTTGCGAAACATCGACGAGCCGTCGCGTGAGGTAGCCCGAGTTGGCTGTTTTCAAGGCGGTATCGGCCAGGCCCTTACGCGCGCCATGCGTCGAGTTGAAGTACTCGAGCACCGACAGGCCTTCTTTGAAGTTCGAGATAATCGGCGTCTCGATGATCTCGCCCGACGGCTTGGCCATCAGGCCACGCATGCCGGCAAGCTGTTTCATCTGCGCCACCGAGCCGCGCGCGCCGGATTGCGCCATCATGAAGATCGAGTTGACGTTCTTGTTGCCGCTATCGGTTCCTTCTTCGTCGCTCGACATCCCCTTCATCATTTCGTCAGCGACCTTTTCAGTGCACTGAGCCCAGGCGTCGACAACTTTGTTGTACTTCTCGCCCTGGGTGATGAGGCCATCGAGGTACTGAAGCTCGTACTCCTTCACGAGCTCTTGGGTGTCGTCGACCAATTTGATCTTCGCACCCGGGATGACCATGTCGTCCTTACCAAACGAAATACCGGCCCGCGCTGCATTCGAGAAACCGAGGGTCATCAGCCGATCGGCAAACAACACGGTCTCCTTCTGCCCGCAGTGACGATAGACCTCGTCAATGACCTGACTGATCTCTTTCTTGGTGAGCAGGCGATTGATGAGCGCGAACGGCAACTTGTGGTGCCGGGGCAAGATATCCGACAGAAGCATGCGACCCGGCGTGGTCTCGACGATCGACCGGTCAGGCGCGCCTTCCTCATCAACAGTGTGGTACCGCGACTTAATCCGCGCATGCAAGGAAACCGCGCCGGTCTCCAGCGCATGTTCGATTTCCGCGACGGTGGCGAAGGTCATGCCCTCGCCAGGCTCGCCGGTCTGCGCAATCGTCATGTAGTAGAGGCCGAGCACGATATCCTGTGACGGCACAATGATCGGCTTACCGTTGGCAGGGCTGAGGATGTTGTTCGTCGACATCATCAAGACACGGGCTTCAAGCTGCGCTTCGAGTGACAGCGGCACGTGAACGGCCATTTGGTCGCCGTCGAAGTCCGCGTTGAAAGCGGTACAGACCAAGGGGTGAAGCTGAATGGCCTTGCCTTCGATCAGAACCGGTTCAAACGCTTGAATGCCCAGTCGGTGCAAGGTTGGCGCCCGGTTGAGCAGGACAGGGTGTTCCCGGATCACTTCTTCCAGGATGTCCCAAACCTCGGGGCGTTCCGTCTCGACCAGTTTTTTGGCCATCTTGATGGTCGCGGCCATCCCGTAATGCTCCAGCCGCGAATAGACGAACGGCTTGAACAGCTCGAGCGCCATCTTTTTTGGCAGGCCGCACTGGTGGAGTTTGAGCTCCGGCCCCACGACGATCACCGAGCGACCCGAATAGTCGACACGTTTGCCGAGCAAGTTCTGCCGGAAACGTCCCTGTTTGCCTTTGAGCATGTCGGCAAGCGACTTAAGCGGACGCTTGTTGGTACCTGTAATCACGCGGCCGCGACGCCCGTTGTCGAACAGGGCATCGACCGACTCTTGCAGCATGCGCTTTTCGTTGCGGACAATGATGTCCGGCGCACGCAACTCGATAAGGCGTTTCAAGCGGTTGTTCCGATTGATCACGCGACGATAGAGATCGTTGAGATCCGATGTCGCGAATCGGCCGCCATCAAGCGGCACCAGGGGGCGCAGGTCCGGCGGAATCACCGGGATCACGGTGAGAATCATCCATTCCGGGCGGTTGCCCGATTTGATGAATGACTCGACGAGTTTGAGCCGTTTGATCAGCTTCTTGGGTTTGACCGTCGAGGTGGTCTCGGCAAGCTCTGTTCGGATGTCCTCGCGGGCCTTCTCTAGGTCCATCGCGATGAGAAGCTCGCGAATAGCTTCCGCGCCGATTCCAGCGGTGAAGCTTTCCTCGCCGTACTCGTCCTGCGCGTCGAGGTATTCCTCCTCGGTCATCATCTGAAATTTCTTCAGCGCCGTCAGGCCGGCATCGACAACGATGTATTGCTCGAAATAGAGAACCCGCTCAAGATCCTTCAACGTCATGTCGAGCATCAAGCCGATGCGCGACGGCAAGGACTTCAGGAACCAAATATGGGCAACGGGCGAGGCCAACTCAATGTGACCCATCCGTTCGCGCCGCACGCGGCTTAGCGTGACTTCGACGCCGCATTTTTCGCAGACAATGCCGCGATATTTCATGCGCTTGTACTTGCCGCACAAGCACTCGTAATCCTTCACCGGGCCAAAGATGCGGGCGCAGAACAGCCCATCCCGCTCAGGCTTGAACGTCCGATAGTTGATGGTTTCAGGCTTTTTGATCTCACCGAAGGACCAGGACATGATCCGTTCCGGGCTCGCGATCGAAATCTTGATCTGATCAAAGCTCTGAACGCCTTCGACCTGACCAAAAAAGCGCATCAACTCGTTCATCCGCTTACTCCTTCCGCTCTTAACAGAGCTGGGCTTGCGCCCAATAAATCGTGTGTCCGGAACTAACCCGAAACGCTTTGCGACAGTTCGACGTTGAGGCCAAGTGAGCGAAGCTCTTTGACCAGAACGTTGAACGATTCAGGTATGCCCGCCTCGAACGTGTCATCGCCCTGAACGATGGCCTCGTAGACCTTCGTCCGGCCGGCAACGTCATCCGACTTGACCGTCAACATTTCTTGCAACGTGTATGCAGCGCCGTAGGCCTGCAGCGCCCAGACTTCCATTTCACCAAAGCGCTGACCGCCGAACTGGGCTTTACCACCGAGCGGCTGCTGGGTGACCAAGCTGTACGGACCGATCGACCGTGCGTGGATCTTGTCGTCCACCAAGTGATGCAGCTTGAGCATATAGATGTAGCCAACGGTCACTTTTCTGGCGAATTGCTCGCCGGTCCGGCCGTCGATCAACGACACCTGGCCTGAGTTATCAAGCCCGGCGCGATCCAACAATTCGACGATATCGGCCTCATGCGCACCATCGAACACCGGCGTGGCCATCGGCACCCCAGACGTCAGATTACTCCCGAGTTCCATGAGTTCTGGCTCCGACATCGGCGCAATAGCACGATTGTACTGGTCCTTGCCGTAGACCCCCTCCAATTCCTTGCGCAACGGATCAGAGGACTGACCGGACTTGCATGCCTCGATCATTTCGCCGATCTGCTGGCCGAGGCGCGCCGAGGCCCAACCCAAATGGGTCTCGAGGATCTGCCCCACGTTCATGCGCGACGGCACACCCAGCGGGTTCAACACGACATCGACCGGCGTTCCGTCTTCTAGGTGCGGCATGTCCTCAATCGGCACGATCTTGGAAATGACCCCCTTGTTGCCATGACGGCCCGCCATCTTGTCGCCCGGTTGCAGCTTGCGCTTCACCGCAACGAAGACTTTGACCATCTTCATCACACCCGGGAGCAGCTCGTCACCGCGTTGCAGCTTTTCGACCTTGTTCTCGAAGCGCGCCTGAAGGGCGGCCTCGGCCGAATCGAACTGCGTCTTCAATCGTTCAACGGAGTCCGCAGTCTGCGTTTCCTGGACGCCGATCTGCCACCACTGACCCGGCGTTACCTGGCTTAACGCCTCTTCGGTGATCTTTCCGAGTGGGAACCCGGTCGGGCCACTGGTCGCGGTCTTGCCGGTCAGCATTTCCTTCAAGCGATGGAAGGTGTTGCTTTCAAGGATAGCCTTTTCGTCATCCTTGTCCTTCGCGAGTGCTTTGATCTCTTCGCGTTCGATCGCCAGGGCACGTTCGTCTTTCTCGACCCCGTGGCGGTTGAAGACGCGAACCTCAACGACCGTTCCGGTGACGCTCGGGGGCAACCGAAGCGATGTGTCCCGCACGTCGGATGCTTTCTCGCCAAAAATGGCGCGGAGTAGCTTTTCCTCTGGCGTCATTGGCGATTCGCCCTTGGGCGTCACCTTGCCGACGAGAATGTCGGCGGGCTCCACGTTGGCACCGACATACACGATACCGGCCTCGTCGAGATTCTTCAGAGCCTCTTCGCCAACATTGGGGATGTCGCGGGTGATCTCTTCTTGGCCCAGCTTGGTATCGCGGGCCATCACCTCGAATTCCTCGATGTGGATCGAGGTGAAGACATCGTCCCGGACAATGCGTTCGGAGATCAAGATCGAGTCTTCGAAGTTGTAGCCCTGCCACGGCATGAACGCGACCAGCACGTTGCGGCCCAGTGCCAGTTCACCGAGGTCGGTCGACGGTCCATCCGCAATGATGTCGCCGGCATCGACCCGGTCGCCCATCTTCACCAAGGGGCGCTGGTTGATGCAGGTGTTCTGGTTGGACCGCTGGAACTTAAGCAGGTTGTAAATGTCGACACCCGGCGTCGCCATGTCGTCGTCGCTGTCTGCGCGAACCACGATGCGTGTGGCGTCGACCTGACTGACGATCCCCGCACGACGGGCGATCGCCGTCACACCGGAATCGCGGGCGACAACCTCCTCCATGCCGGTACCGACCAGGGGCGCTTCCGCACGAATGAGCGGCACCGCCTGACGCTGCATGTTCGAGCCCATCAGGGCGCGGTTGGCGTCATCGTTTTCAAGGAAGGGAATAAGAGCCGCGGCCACCGACACAAGCTGTTTGGGCGCTACGTCCATGTAGTTGATGTCTTCCGGGCGGACCATGACGAAATCGCCACCCGCACGACAACTGACCAGGTCGGCGGTGAACTTCCCGGTATCGTCGAGATCGGCGTTGGCCTGGGCGATCGTGTAGCGCCCCTCCTCCATCGCCGACAGATAAACAACCTCGTCGCCGATCTTGCCATCCACCACTTTGCGGTAGGGGCTTTCAATGAAGCCGTACTTGTTGACCCGGGCATAAGTCGCGAGCGAGTTGATCAGACCGATGTTCGGCCCTTCCGGCGTTTCGATTGGGCAAACCCGACCGTAATGCGTGGGATGAACGTCGCGCACCTCAAAACCGGCACGTTCGCGGGTGAGCCCGCCCGGACCCAACGCGGAGAGACGCCGCTTATGGGTAATCTCGGCAAGCGGATTGGTTTGATCCATGAATTGGCTGAGCTGGCTCGAGCCAAAAAACTCGCGGACCGCCGCCGCGGCAGGCTTGGCGTTGATCAGATCGTGCGGCATGACCGTATCGATCTCGAGCGAACTCATACGCTCGCGAATCGCGCGCTCCATACGAAGCAGGCCGATGCGGTATTGATTCTCCATCAACTCGCCGACCGAGCGGACACGGCGATTGCCAAGATGATCAATGTCGTCGATTTCACCTCGGCCGTCTTTAAGGTCCACCAGCGTATTGAGGATCGACAAGATATCTTCTTTGCGAAGCACACGAAGTTGGTCGTCGGTCTCGAACCCCAGCCGGGCGTTCATTTTTACCCGACCCACAGGCGACAGGTCGTAGCGCTCGGGGTCAAAGAACAAGCTCTTGAACAGGTTCTGTGCCGTCTCCTCCGTCGGCGGCTCGCCCGGGCGCATGACCCGATAAACCTCGACCAGCGCGCGCTCTCGATCCGTAACCTTATCGGCCTCCAAGGTGTTG
>CALJDF010000141.1 GCA_938023835.1 uncultured Alphaproteobacteria bacterium | reverse complement strand
CGATTACGAGCGGCGCGATGCGGCCAGTAGCACCAACGAGCAAAAGGCGCGGGCCATGCTCGACAGCGTCTTCGACGGTGTTCTCACAATTGGCGCCGACGGCGTTGTCGATAGTGCGAATGCCCGCGCTGCCGATATCTTCGGACGGAGCATCGAAGCGATTATCGGCAATACGATGTCGCTCTTGGTGCCCGACGTGCCGCTGGCGGATTTTCTTAAGGCAGATGCGCTTGGTTCTATCCGCGAATTCCGGGGGCGCAAGGCGTCCGGCGAGTCCCTGAACTTGGATATCGCGATCAGCGAACTGCCGGACACGTGGTCGTTGCAGGACCGGCGACGCGCGACCCGCAAGACCTATGTCGCCACGATCCGCGATGTGACGGAACAAAAGGCTCTGGCGCGGCAACTCCAGCAGGCCCAGCGCATGGACGCCATTGGCACCCTCGCGGGTGGCATTGCGCATGACTTCAACAACATCCTCTCCATCATCATGGGTTATGGATCGCTGATCCAACAAGATCTCGCCGAAGGCTCCGAAACGCGCGAGAACGCCGAAATGGTGGTTCAGGCGGCGCGGCGCGCCCGTGAACTGGTTGAGCAGATCCTCACGTTCAGCCGTCATAGCGACGAGCAGACCAAGCTGCCGTTTGATCCCAAACCGGTTGTCAAAGAGGTTCTGAAACTCATTCGATCGACCGTGCCGGCGACGATCGAGATTTCCCAAGAGATTACCGAGCGGGAAGGCCGATTGGTCGGTGATGTTTCGCAGCTTCATCAGATCATCATGAACCTGTGCACCAATGCGGTTCATGCGATGGGGTCGGGGCCGGGGCGGCTCTCGGTCTCATTAGTGGAAACGCATCTGGATGGGTCGGAGGCCGCCGCGTGGGGTGTTGCGCCGGATACCTACTGGCATTTCGGCGTGGGCGACACGGGAGATGGCATTCCGGCGGATGTTTTGGATCGCGTGTTCGAGCCGTTCTTCACGACAAAGGAGCGCGGCCAGGGGACCGGGCTCGGTCTTGCGGTTGTGCACGGGATCGTGACCGACCATGGCGGGGTCGTGCGGGTCGAAAGCCCGCCTGGGGAAGGCGCTCGGTTTCATGTTCTGCTGCCCTTGGTGGCGCTTGAGCAAGCGGACGTCGTGACGACCGCCGCGGCTTCTGCGCCCGCCGGCAATGGTCGAATTCTCCTGGTCGATGATGAAGATCTCATCGTGCGCATGGGTCAAAAGATGCTGAGCCGCCTCGGCTACACCGTGGTGGGTGCGACCGATGCCGAAGAGGCGCTGGAGACCTTTCGCGCGGATCCAGAGGCCTTCGATTTGCTGATGACCGACCAGACGATGCCGGGGCTGACCGGCGATGCCCTGATCCGGGAGGTCAGACGGATCCGCCCGGCCATGCCGGTGGTCCTATGCACCGGCTACAGCCAGGGGATGGACGCGGAAAAAGCTAAGGAAATGGGCATCGATGCCTTCGTCATGAAGCCACTGGAAGGCGACCAGGTCGGTCAGATCGTTGCCCAAGTGTTGGCGGCGCGTCGCTCATAAGTGCGGTGTTGCGGGTTGCCGTCATACCCAATATCGTGCGCCGCCGTAGGGGCGTGGCCAAGTGGTAAGGCAACGGGTTTTGGTCTCGTGATCGCAGGTTCGATCCCTGCCGCCCCTGCCATTTTCCTGAACGGAAAACGCGGCGCCCGCCGCCAAGGAGCATAGGTGGACGCGGTCTTCCAGAGTTTCCTCGTCGGGTTTCCCGTCTTCATTGCGCATTTCGCGCTGACTATCGCCCTGCTGGCGGTCGGTATGGCGCTTTATGTGTTGATCACGCCGCACCATGAAATGCGGCTGATCCGCGCGGGCAACACGGCGGCGGCGATTTCGCTGGGCGGCGTGTTGTTGGGCCTTGGGCTGCCGCTGGCCGTTAGCATGGCGAACAGCGTGACGCTCTTCGACATCCTGATCTGGGGTGTGGTCTCGTTAGTCCTTCAGTTGGTGACCTTTTTTGCGATCGACTTCTTGCTGCGCGGGTTGCCCAAGCGCATTGAAGAAGGCGAGGTCGCCTCGGCGGTTTTCCTCGCCGGCGCCAAACTTGCGGTCGCCATGGTGATGGCAGCCGCGCTGACCTAGGCGACCCGATGCTCCGGCTCGATGTTATCGTCGTGGTGGTTTTTCTGGCGGGTCTCGCGGCTTCGATCCTCGGTCCTGATGTGGTGCCGCGTGAACGCCGTCCTGACCCCGCACCACGAATAGCCGAATCACGAGCAGGCACGTTGCGGGCGCCAACGCCCCTCGATCCAACGTTTGAAATCGAACTATCGCCTAAGGTAACCGACGTTTCGGGCACGGCATTTGCCATTGCCCCGGGGGTTTGGATGTCCGCCGATCATGTCACGGCATCGTGCCGTCGGTTGTTTGTCGAGGTCGATGGGCGGTTCATGCCGGGCTTTGACTTGGTCGAACATCCCTCGGCGGATGTCGCGATATTCCGGACCAGTCGATCCGGACCGCCGCTGATGCTGACGAGGACCCTTGACCCCGGACAAATCGGTTTCCATCACGGGTTTCCATCGGGGGCGCCGGGCGACGTTACGAGTACTTTGATCGGTCGCGCGCGCATTCGCGTGAGCGGGGCCATCCAACGGATCGAGCCTGCCGTGGTTTGGGCCGAGGCGCGCCGCTATCCCGCCGACCTCGCGCAGCTTGGCGGGATCTCTGGTGGACCGGCGCTGGACCTTGAGGGCCGGGTCGTCGGCGTGACCATCGGCGGCTCGGAACGCCGCGGTACCGTTCTGACTGCGGCGCCAGTGTCGATGCGCGAGGTCGTCGCCCGGGCCGACGCCGAACTCGCGCCGGGGCCGGGCCCCAATTTTCGGCCTAGTCCCAGCCAAGTAGTCGCCTATGGCGATGCCCTCCGGCGCCGTTTGACCGTCGCAAAGGTCGTTTGCCTGGCCAAGCCGCCGCAGCGCCGACCGCTGTCGACACGCTAGGTCGGCGATTAGCTCGCTTGCGCCAACGTCGCAACCGGGAACCGGTCGCGGTCATGCGGCGCGGAAAAATCGAGGTCCGGGCCCTTCGGCACGATCCCCAACGGATTGATGGACGTGTGGCTGTGGTAGTAGTGCCACTTGATGTGGTGGAGGTTGACGGTCTCCGCGACGCCCGGATGCTGGTACAGCTCACGCAAATAGTTCGACAGGTTCGGGTAGTCGACGATGCGCTGCCGGTTGCACTTGAAATGGGTGACGTACACCGCGTCGAATCGAATCAAAGTCGGGAACAATCGAAGATCGGCCTCGGTAAGCCGGTCGCCGACGAGGTAGCGCTGGCGGCCCAGCCGCTCCTCCAATGAATCGAGCGTTTCGAAGAGTGCATCGAACGCAGCATCGTAGGCGTCTTGCGATCCGGCGAACCCGCACTTGTAGACGCCATTGTTGACGGTTTCGTAAATGACGTCGTTGATCGCATCGATGTCGCCGCGCAACGCTGCTGGGTAGAAGTCGACATCGTTCTTGGCGTGGGCGGCGAACGCATCGTTCAGCATGCGAATGATTTCCGCCGACTCGTTGTTGACGATGCGGTTTGTTTTCTTGTCCCACAAGACAGGCACCGTCACGCGGCCGCTATAGGTTGGGTCGGAGGCGGTATAGACATCGCGTAGAAAGGCATGGCCGGAGATCGGGTCGGGCACGGCACCATCACGATCAGAGAAATGCCAGCCCTCTTGCGTCATATGCCAATCGACGACCGACACGTCGATAGCGTGGCTGAGCCCCTTTAGGGCGCGGAACAAGAGGGCCCGGTGCGCCCACGGGCAGGCATAGGAGACGTACAGAAGATAGCGACCGGGCTCGGCTGCAAAGCCCGAACTGCCGTCGGCGGTGATCCAGTCTCGAAGGCCGCTAGCGCCGCGCTGGAACGCACCGCCCTTGCTGCGCGGCACCTGCCAATCCGCCGTCCACTTGCCGTCTACCAATTGACCCATGCTGCGTGCTCTCGTTGGTGTTTGCCGGTCTCCCGACGGCGGCAACCTATCAGGCGGTGGCGGTTCGGTTCGAATCGCAATTCCGCGACCGGTCGTCTTGCGTCCGCGACGGGAGGATGGTACTGGGAGCGCATGAGCATCCGACGGGACCGACGACGATAAGACCCCAGCGCGTTTTCGCGCTGTTTCCCGTGCGCGCACGACGCGCGACCCCCATCCAATAATACGGCCTTACCAAAATGGCGCGACCTTTGCGCCGGTCGGGCCATCGTCGTCGGAGACATCATGTTTGAAATCGTACCGGAACGGCCGCAAGACGAAGCCCCGCGGGAAGCACTCCTCGATGTTGCTTTTGGTGTGGACCGGGCGCAGCGCACGACCTACAGGCTGCGCGACGGGGTTATGCCGGTCCGTGCCTTGTCCTATGTGGCGCTGATCGACGGGACGTTCCAGGGCAGTTTGCGGTTTTGGCCGATCCTTGTGCAGGGCGCACGGGCACCTTTGCTACTCGGTCCGCTCGCCGTCGACCCGGCCGGTCGAGGGCAGGCCATTGGCATCGCGCTGGTCCGCAACGGGCTGCAACGGGCCAGACGGTTGGGGCACGACCTCGTGATCCTGGTCGGCGATCATGCCTATTA